>CAZPZY010000029.1:0-6588 GCA_964591195.1 uncultured Candidatus Saccharibacteria bacterium | reverse complement strand
CGGGGACCGGACTGCTTTTCCTATATGGGAATTGCCCGGGAAATCGGGGCGATATTAAAATTACCCCCCCTTCTTCCCAAAAGCAAAAGAGCGATTAAAGAAACCTCCAAAATCAAAGAACTAATTTCCATTTCTTGTCAGGCAAAGGCAGGATGTTTAAGATATACCGCCGGGATAATCAAAGGCGTAAAGGTGGGCTCTTCGCCCAAATGGCTGAAAGCAAGATTAAAATCCAACAACATAAATCCAATCAACAATATCGTTGACGCCACAAACTATGTAATGCTGGAAACAGGCCAGCCGCTTCACGCCTTTGATTATGATAAAATTGCGGGAGTTAAGACAAAAAAAATTATTGTCCGGCGGGCAAAAAAAGGAGAGAAAATTACAACCTTGGACGATAAAGAGATAAAGTTGGACAAAGATATCTTGATAATTGCTGACAAGAAAGAACCCTTGGCAATTGCCGGGATTAAGGGCGGGAAGAAGGCGGAAATAACAAACAAGACGACAAATATCCTATTGGAGGCGGCAAATTTTGACAGAATACTTATTCGCCGGGCTTCAAAAAAAATAGGGCTGAAAACCGATGCCTCCCGGCGGTTTGAATACGGCATTGACCCAAATCTGACCCAACTGGCTATAAATAGAGCCCTTGCTTTAATTCAAGAATTGGCTGGAGGAATAATTATTCCCGGGAGGGTAGATTTTTATCCCAAAAAACCTGTCCCGAAACGAATTAAATTGAAACTGGATTATGTTGAAAAACTCTTGGGAGTGAAAATTCCTGTTAAAGAAATAAAAGACATTCTCAGGCGTTTGGGATTTACCTTTGTTCCTCAAGGATCTGCCTTATCAAAAAAGCAGATTTTAATAGATGTGCCTAGTTTTCGGCTGGACATTTCTTATCCGGAAGACATTATTGAAGAAATCGGACGGCTTTACGGATACAGAAAAATTCCCTCAAAATTTCCCCTTGTTGCCTTAATTCCTCCGGAAAGGAACCTTGAGATTTTTTGGGAGAATATGATTAAGGATATCTTGAAAGAAGCCGGCTTTTGGGAGGTTTACAACTATGCTTTTCTTTCTCAAGAAGAACTTGATATCTTCAATCTAAAAAACGCTGTTGAGGTAAAAAATCCTGTAAGTATTGAGTTTCAGTTTCTTGCTCCCTCTTTAATTCCCAATCTCATAAAAGATGTTGCAAAGAATCAGGAGCATTTCAATGACATAAGAATTTTTGAATTATCAAATGTCTTCCAGAAAACAAAGAAGACGAAAAAGGGGGTTATAGAGAGAAAAAGATTGTCTGTTCTTATAAGCGCTGAAGACCTGAAGCCGGCAGAAGGATTTTACCAAATGAAAGGGGTAGTTGACCTTCTCTTAAATAAATTGGGAATTTCTGATATCTGGTACGAAGAGCATCGGTCAACTTCTTGGGAGGGAAGGTATTGCGCTGTGATTAAAATCGGCGGAGAGGAAATTGGCTTTTTGGGCAATATCAATAGAGAAGTGCTTGATAGGTTGGGGGTCAAAAACGAAGCAGTGATTTTTGATATTGACTTTGACAAACTTCAAAAACTTGCCTCTGAAGAAAATGAATATCAGCCCCTTTCTAAATATCCGGCGGCTGTAAGAGACCTGGCGGTTTTGGTTCCTTCTGATGTTAAGGTAGTTGATGTTTTGAACAAAATCAATGCGGCAGGAGGCAAACTGGTAAGGGATGTTGATTTGTTTGATATTTACGAGGGAGAGGAATTGCCCGAAGAGAAAAAGAACCTTGCCTTTCATATAATCTACCAAGCCCCTGACAGGGTCCTCTCTTCCGAGGAAATTGACCAACTTCAGGAGAAAATTATTGAGGCATTGGAAGAGGAGCCCGAATGGGAAGTGAGAAAATAAAAAATGTCAATTCACCCCATTGATTATCGTTACGGCTCAAGGGAAATGCGGGAGATTTTTGAAGAAAGAAGCCGGCTTAAATACCAGTTGATGGTTGAGGGTGTTTTGGCTGAAACCTTGGCTGAATTCGGGAAGATTCCCAAGAAACAGGCAAAAATTATAAAAAAGAGGGCAAACCTGAGATTCGTTAAACTGGAAAGGGTGAAAGAAATTGAAAAGGAGACAAGGCACGATGTGGTTGCAATGCTCAAGGCATTAGGAGAGGTTTGTGGAAAGGCATCTAAGTATATTCACCTGACTGCCACCAGTTATGATATAGTAGATACCGCTCTTGCTCTTCAGGTCAAAGACGGCCTGAACCTTTTGCTTAAAAAGGGGAAGATTGCTTTAAACTTTTGCCTCGGTTTCTCTCAAAGATATAAAAAACTGGTTGTAATCGGTAGGACCCATGGCCAGCACGCCCTGCCCATTACCTTGGGATTTAAGTTTGCCAATTTTGCTGATAAACTCGGAGAAGACCTCTTTAGATTAAAGGAAGACAAAAAATATCTTCAGGGAAAATTTTCCGGAGCGGTGGGAACCTATGCCAGCCAGAAGATACTTGGCTTGAACCAGAATTTTGAAAAGGCGATAATGAAAAAGTTGAACCTAACCCCGGCTGATATTTCAACCCAGGTGGTTCCCCGGGAAAACCTTGCCCGAATTATTTGTGATATAGCCGTCTTGGCTGGCACAAGTGAGCAGATTGCCAAAGAAATCAGAAATCTTCAGAGAACAGAAATCGCTGAATTGGCTGAACCCTTCGGTAAAAACCAGGTTGGTTCATCGGCTATGCCCCAAAAAAGAAATCCCTGGGAATCGGAAAACATCTGCAGCAATGTAAAGGTTGTCCGCTCCTGTGTTTTTCCTGCCTTGGAGAATATCGCCTTGGAGCACGAGAGAGACCTTACCAATTCTGCCGCTGAAAGGTCTGTTTTGCCCACTGTTTTTGTTTTAATGGATGATATCTTGGGTCGGCTTGCCAGGATATTAAAGAACCTGGTTGTTTTTCCTGAAAACATAAAAAGAAATTTAGAGTTAACCGGCGGTAGAGTCCTTGCCGAGGCGGTCTTAACAGAATTAACAAAAAGAGGAATGCCCCGGCTGGCTTCACACCAACTCTTGAGGGAGATTTCAAGAAAGAAAAATTTCAGAGAGGAACTTTTCAAAAATAAAGAAATTGCCAGGTATATCAGCCAAAAAGAACTGAAAAAAATAATGGATTACAAAAACTATATCGGATTTTCTGTTGAAAAAACAGAGAAGATAATAAAAAAATGGAAGAACTTCTCCCCTTGAAATTAAAATGCAGGGGAAAGGTAAGGGATGTTTACGAATTAGACAAAAAGCGGCTTTTGATAGTGGCAACTGATAGAATCTCGGCTTTTGACTGCGTACTCCCCAATCTTATCCCATACAAGGGCCAAATTCTGACGGCTCTTTCTGTTTTTTGGTTCAAAAAAACAAGGAGC
This sequence comes from uncultured Candidatus Saccharibacteria bacterium, assembly GCA_964591195.1. Taxonomy (GTDB): domain Bacteria; phylum Patescibacteriota; class Minisyncoccia; order Minisyncoccales; family JAGGSE01; genus JAGGSE01. The sequence continues at coordinate 3,175 of CAZPZY010000029.1, read as the reverse complement.
ATTATTGAAAATCATCTCATTCAGGCAGATTTTAACAGGTTTCCCAAAGAACTGAAAAAATATCCTTATCTGAAGGGAAGGGCTATGCTCGTGAAGCAAGCCCGGCCTATTTTGGTAGAATGCGTGGTCAGAGGATACCTTTCCGGCTCTGCCTACCTGGCTTATAAAAAAGGGAGACCTATTTCCGGCATAAAACTTCCCCCCGGCTTGAAGGAATCAGACAAACTGCCGGAGCCGATTTTCACTCCCACGATTAAGGCAAAAAAGGGACACGACAAGGAGATTGATGAAAGATATTTGATTCGTTTATTGGGCAAAAACACGGCTCAAAAATTAAAAACAGTCAGTCTGAAACTTTATTCCTACGGTCTGTCTTTTGCCCAAAAAAGGGGAATTATTATTGCCGACACAAAGTTTGAGTTTGGCTGGCTGGGCAGAAAACTGATTTTAATTGACGAAATTTTCACTCCTGATTCTTCAAGGTTTTGGCCCAAGGATGAATACAAGCCGGGCAGAGCCCAAAAGAGTTTTGACAAGCAGTTTGTCAGGGACTATTTAATTAAAATCAGGTGGAACAAAAAACCTCCTGCTCCAGAACTTCCTCCAGAGGTAGTCAGAAAAACAAGCCAAAAATACCTTGAGGCATACCAACGACTGACAGGCAGGCGCTTTTTGCCATTTACTAATTAACACCCGCAGTCGGCACCTTATCACCTGGGCTTGACTTCACCTCTTGGAGTAAATACAATTGTACTATATCTGACCACTTCAGTAACAATTCTTGATAATTTCCTTGCTGAGGCATCTTTTCCCTCTCCTTAGTTCTCCCCCTCCTCTGGAGGGGGAGGATACAGGTGGGGGAGGTGGTTAGTAATTATGCCTTGCCAAATCTGTTACCAAAGCGGTTAGTCACTACAAGTAATACTAATAAATAACAAAGGAGGTGAGTGGAATAAATGTTATTAAAAGAAAAACATAAAAAATTTAATAAATCAAGAAGAAGGCATATTTTAATAATAACCAATCATGGTTGTCATTCTCCTATTATTAAGGTTACAACAGATACAGGTGGGCAAAATTTCTATGTCAATGATTTATGCAAAGCGCTACTGAAATTAGGGTATAAGGTTACAATACTAAATCGTGGAGGCTATAAGCATCCTACGACAGGTGTATTGCATAAAGGTGTTGTTTATTACGATGATGTCTGGAAGAGAAACGGCATTTATTGCCGTATTGTTTATTTAGAAGATGGCATTAATAAATTTATACCAAAGGAACAACTAACTTATGATAATTTGCAAAAAGAGAAAAGGTTCTTTTTTAAGATAGTGAAAAAGATAAATATTGATTTAAGAAATATCTATTTTATTTCGTCTCATTACTGGGATGCTGGAGTTTTAGGCATATTTATTGATGATGAATTAAAGAAAAAATTGGGTTTTTCTTTACCCCACATTTGGACGCCACACTCTTTGGGCATTTTAAAGAAAAAGAATTATAAAAATGCTCCAGAAGATGTAGTAAAAGCACTTAATTTCCCATTTAGGATAAAGAATGAGAAAAAAATAATTTCTACTGTGGATGGAGTGGTATCAACATCAAGCAAAATTCATAGGACACTAACAAAGTATGGTTCTAAGATCAAGAATCATTTTTGGTTTCCACCGGGTGTTGATGTTAAATTATTCAAACCAAGAAAATTACGTAGATGCAAGAATGGTATAAAGGTATTAAAGGATGCTCTAAAACTGAAGAGAAATCAGTTGATAAACCTTATTACTAATAAGGTTTTATTTTTAGAAGTCAGTAGAACAGCAAAATCTAAACAGAAAGACTTGGTCTTAAAATCTTTCTCAAGAATAAAAAGCAAAGATAGTGCATTACTAGCTATGACTGTTGATAAAGAGCCGGGGTTGTATGAAGAGATTCTGGAATTATACAAAAGACTAAAAAATAGGGAGAATATTGTTATATTGGATAGATTCCTAACTAAAGAGGAAATTTCAGAGATTTTTTCATTGGCTGATGTATATGTAACTGCTTCTCTTATGGAAGGATGGGGTATGGCTGTTCAGGAGGCAGCAGCATCTAAATGTGCAATCATATCTTCGAAGTTTGTTCCTTTTGTGACTGAGGTTCTAAAAGATAATGCCTTTATCGTAAATAAGAATTCACCAAGATTATATGCTGAAAAAATGGACATTCTTATTGAAGAACCCAATCTCCGTAAAAGATTAGCCAGTAAGTGTTATAAGATAGTTAAGAAGCATTATTCATGGGATGCATTAACAACCAAATTAATTAAAAAAATGAAAAGGAGGAAAATTATAAAATAAAATGTTTGTTATTGCAACAGATCTTGATAGAACATTGTTGCCTAATGGAAATCAAGAATACGATAACTCTATGCACATATTTAATGAGATAGTGAAAAGGGAAAAACCCACACTCATTTATGTAACTGGAAGAAATCTTAAAGAGGTCAAAGAGGCAATCATTGAATATCATGCTCCATTACCTACATTCCTTATTGCAGAGGTTGGCACAAAAATATACATACAAAAAAATGGAAAATTCAATGAAGATAAAGAATGGCTGGATATTGTTAAATCAGTTACATCTAATTGGAATATTGATAAGTTCAAAGAAGAACTATCTATAATAAAAGGCATTAGAATTCAAGAGGAAGAGCACCAGAATCCATTTAAGCTTAGCTTTTATTTAGATAAATTAGATAATGCTGAGTTGATAGTTAAAGAATGCACCAAAATTATTAAATCAATATCTAAAGATGCTTCTGTTATCTTCAGTATTGATGAAACTAATAATATAGGTCTTTTGGATATAATCCCTAGAAACGCCACAAAACTTAGGGCTTTAGAATATATTAGGAAGAATAATGGATATAAAAAAGAAGATATAGTATATTGTGGAGATAGCGGCAATGATATTTTGCCTCTCACCTTTGGTTATAAATCGATATTAGTCCGAAATGCCATTAATGAAGTTAAGAAAGCAGTTAAAAGTATTTGTTTTGAAAAAAACTGTACTGACACTCTATATATAGCCAAAGGCTACGGAAGATTGAATGGTAATTATGTCTCTGGAATAATTGAAGGTTTGATTAGGTTAAATCTTGTACCTGAAAAAAAATATATCAGGTAAATCTGCA
>CAZPZY010000028.1:2822-6758 GCA_964591195.1 uncultured Candidatus Saccharibacteria bacterium | reverse complement strand
TCAAATAAATTTTCAAAAAAACTCCTGAGATTAAAATATCTGCGAAACTTGCCTGTAAGAACTGTCTTTGTTTTCACTCCTTCTTTAGGAAAAATTTTTTCCCCAAATTCATCATCTGGCCCAACATAGAAAAACTCTATCCCTTTTTTAGGACAAATCTCCTTTATCTTTCTAATTATTGCCACTATGGGGAAAATATGCCCTCCTGTTCCCCCACCGGTAAATAATATGCGCATAGTTACTAACTCCGTGAGGCATTCAAAAGTACTCCTGCCCCGATAAGAGCCGAAATTAAACCTGACCCTCCGTAACTAATAAAGGGTAGAGGTATTCCTGCCAAGGGTAGGATACCGCTTATGGAACCGATATTGAAAAATGCCTGAAATGTAATCCAAAAGGTAATCCCGAAAGCCGTCAGTTGGCAAAACTTGTCTTGACTCCGAAGGGCAATGCTAAAACCGCGCCAAAGAAAGAACAAAAAAAGTAGTACCAAAATACAACCGCCGACAAATCCCGTCTCTTCTGAGAAAACAGCAAAAATAGAATCAGTCATTGTCTGGGGCAAAAAGCCAAACTTTTGGTGTGACATACCCATACCCAACCCAAAAAGTCCTCCTGAACCCAAGGCAATCAATGCCTGGTTTAGATGGTAGCCCATTCCTAAAATGTCTGTATTTGGCTTTAGAAAGACCAAAATACGAGCCATTCGATAAGGGGCAATTTTTATAAGGGGAAAAAGAGAGATTATGCCCATAGAGAACATCAAAACCATCTGCCAAATAGGAGCGCCCGACAGAAAATAGATAACTGTAGCAGTGGAAAGAATTATCAACATGGTGCTAATGTCTGGCTGGAAAATCAGAAGCAAAGCCACAAGGGAGATCAATATAAGAAACTCTAAAAAGTGTCTGGACTGACCTTGAAGGATATTTTCCCTTTTAAAGCCTCTTTTGAACCGCCGGCTATTATTTTTATTGCTCAACCAGGCAGACAAATAAAAAACAAAGGTAATCTTTAAAAACTCTGACGGCTGAATAGAGAAAAGCCCAAAATTGAGCCATCTCCTGCTTCCTCCGCTTGCTATCCCAATATACGGCAAAAAAACCATTGCCGTTAAGACAAGGTTTATTAGAAACAAAACCGGCGCCCATTTTTTAAAAAATGACAGAGGGATAACAAAAGCGAAAAAACCAAGAACCAAACCGGGTATAAGCCCAAACAACAATTGATGTCTAAAAAAATAATAGGGGTCCCCAAATCTCTTTTCAGAAAGAGGAGCAGAGGTGCTGAATAATATCAGGATTCCAAAAAGGACCAAGATAAAAATAGTAGAAACCAAAAGATAATCTATATGTCCCCTATTTTTCAGCATACCTCTTGATATATTTTTTAAATAGATTTCCCCTCTCCTTATAGTCCTTAAAAATGCCAAAACTGGGAGAGGCCGGGGAAAGAAGACAAACCTTCTCTTTCCCGGTATACTGAAAACCCAACCCAACAGCATCCTTCATATTCTGAACCAAAAATACCCTAAAACGATTGTTTTTCTTTGAAGAGAAAAACTCTCTCCAGAACCTTTCTCCGCTTGGAGGAAATAAAAGCAAATTTTTTATTTTGCTCTTCAAAATTCTTTTTGCCAATTTTTCAAAGTCCACTTGTCTATCCTGACCTCCTAAAATGAGGGTCTCTACCTTGTCTTTTAATTGATTTAGGGCAAAAATTGTTGCTTCAGGAATGGTGGACAAAGAATCGTTGTAAAATTTTATTCCTCTAAACTCTCCGACAAATTCCAATCTATGGGGCAGGGTTTTAAATTTTTTAATTGCTTTTTTGACAATTTCTCTTGAGATACCAAATAGCTCTGCTACTTCAATAGCCGCTGTTAAATTTACCTCTGGAACAAACTTTATTCTTATATTCTTAAGAATGTCAGAATATTTTTCAGGTTCAATTTTAATTCTTTGGGCTCTTGATTTTTTTGCTATTTCTCTTACGATTCTGTCTTTTGGATTATAGATTAAAATATCATTTTTTCCTTGCCATCTGGTGATATTTGACTTTGCTTTGACATATTCCTTGAAATCTCTGTAATAATCCAAATGCTCGGGATATACATTTAATAAAATGGCAATCTCTGGGGATTTTTTTAGGTTATACAGTTGATGGCAAGACAATTCGTATACAAAGACATCATCTTCTTTACCTCTTTTTAGAAAAGATATGGCTGGTTTTCCAATGTTTCCTCCCAGATACACCCTAAATCCCGCTTCTTTTAAAATCCTGTAAATTAAGGCGGCGGTGGTGCTCTTGCCCTTGGTACCGGTTATTCCAATAACCTTCCCCGGGTAGTTTTCCAAAAAAATCTCTGTTTGAGAGGTAATTTTACCCATCCTAAATGCCTTTTCAACCTCCGGTAGATGAATGGGAATTCCCGGCGACTTAATGATAATATCATACCTATCTAGTGCCTTAAGATAATTGCTTCCCAGATGCCAGTTAACATTTTTGATTCTTGATAATTGATTTTTGATTTCCTTTTCCCTATCCCCTATTCCTAAGGTTTTCTTTGGAAAACTTTTCCTTAAAAACTCAAAAACCGCCTTTCCTTCTCTTCCCATTCCTAAAATTAAAACTCTTTTATTTTTCAAAACTTCTATTTTCATTGGTTTGTTCTCAACAACTTTTTTATAGCGCTTTTCACCGCTTTTTCAAGGCATTTGGGAAGATTGTTTTGATTTGACCAAGAGGACATTATTTTTTTGGAAACTTTTTCTAGATCAGAATATTGGGGCAAAATACTTTTCTTGAAATGCCTTAAAAGAAAAGGCAGTTTCTTTTTATTCTTTTTGCAAGCCAAATAAAACGCCACAAGCGCTTCCTTTTTTGTTCCCACGCATTCAAATGGCTTGGGTTCCTTTTTACCCACCAATTTATTCATTCGGGGCAATAATTTCTTTTTCTTAAAAAGGTCTTCTCCAAAAATTTTGATCAGTTTCTCTCTTTCTAAAAACGGATATAAAATAGCAAAAACAAACAAACACTTAGGGCAATTTCCACACCACCTCCCTATTGCTTTCTTTCTCCCAGAATCTGTCTGAAAAGCCACATTGCAACTTAAAAATAAAGGAAAATATTTAGGATAACAAGAAAATATCTTACCTATCTGAATCTCATATAAAGGACGAAGAATACTGAAATATTCAATGGCTTTAGCAAGATATCTTTTGGAGTATTTTCTAAAACATTCTTCGAATTCCAAGGTCTTTGACCATTGATGGTTGATTGTCTTACCAAGATAAATCAGATTTCCTTCCTCAGCACTTCTTTCGTTTGAAAAAACAACAAACTTGTAATCAAAGAGCACCCCCAAAAGAACACCCAAAAAAGCCAGAAAGGCAGAAAAGGGCGTATGACCATTTAGAAATCCCTTTTGGTTTAGTTTCAGCAAGAGCGGGTCAATCTCCCTTTTGACGAAAATTGGTTTTTTACAGCCACTTGAGGCAATTATCCTTCTTGCAGGTTTGACAGGATTCAAAGAAAAACAGCGTAGGTCCCTTTTAAGTTCTTTTAACAGTTCCAGGGTTATAACCGAGTCCTTTCCACCACCCATTGCTACCAAAAATCTGGGCTTTAATCTAGAAGAAAAAAGGCAACCTGTCCTTTTTCCTTGCCGAGATAGGCAATTTATCTTCAAAAAATTACCTTCCAAAAAGTTAATTTTGTTCTCGTAAAAATACTGGCCCATCCCCTTAAGTATCAATTTCTTCCACCACCTTCTCTGTTGGTAATTTAGATAGCCCGTTCTTATCTCAATTGTCGGAGAACAGGTCGCCTTCCAATAATTTATCCCCTCAATCATTCCCAAGTGAAAAATCAGATTATCCAATACCCTCTTCCCTACCCTTTTTGTCTGCCAATTTTTTACCCCCTCTATCA
>CAZPZY010000028.1:0-2722 GCA_964591195.1 uncultured Candidatus Saccharibacteria bacterium | reverse complement strand
TATCCCAAAAGACGCAGGGCTACTCCCAATGTGGCAAAAACTACAGAGATAATCCAAAAACGCATCGTTACCTGATAAGAAGGCCAGCCCTTGGCTTCAAAATGATGATGAATAGGAGTAGAAAGCCAGATTTTTTTATGGCGAAACCTTTTTGATAATAATTGTAAAATTATTGAACCAACCTCAATTACCATTATCCCGGCAATAAGAGGCAAAACCAAAACCGAATCGGTCAAAAAAGCAACAACAGCCATTGTGGAGGTTAAGCCCAAAATTCCAGTTTCGCCCATATAGAATTTAGCCGGGGGGATATTATACCAAAGAAAAGCAAAAAGGGTGCCTGTTATCACAGCAGATAATGTCGCCAGCTCTATCTTTCCTTGAGAAAAGGCAATAATTGAAAAGGCACCAAAAATTGAAGCAAAAACCCCTCCTGATAAGCCATCCAATCCATCAATTACTCCTCCTGCCCATGAAGCCACCATTACCAAAATAAACAATGGCACATACCAAAAACCAATTAAAACCTCCCCACCCCGCGGTAGATTCAAAAATGGAACATAGATGGTTGTCCAGCCCAACTTATAGTAAAACCATAGACCGCCGGTTAGACCAATCAAAACAACAATAATAAGCCGTCTCCAAAAACTCATTCCCCCGCCGACATACCTTCCTCTTCCATAAACCGTTAGAATATCATCAATTAAACCAACAAGAGAGGCAACAATCAATGTAAAAAGCGGTAGCCATGTCTGACCCCGAGAAAGAAAGTTGAACTTTTTCAGCCACCAAGGGTGAGAAACAAAAGAAAGAAAATAAAAAAGAGATATAACAATTAGAACAGACAGCCAAACCAATATTCCTCCTCCCCGAGGCACACTTACCTCTCTTTTATTATGAAGAGAATAAAAAACAGTTGCCTTTTCGCCAGTAATTGTTTTTTCTCTCGCCCGTTTTTTCCAAAATTTTAGATTATTTAAGATTTTTATAAGAAAAGGAGCAATCAGCAGAGAAATAAAAACCGCTAAAGAAGAAATCACTAAAATTCTTATTACACTGAAGGTAAAAAAGGTTAAAATGTTCATTTCTCTTCTGACTCCTTAAATATAACTACCCTCATCCCAATTTCTGAAAATTTATATAACTTCTCAGCATCACCTGGGTTCAAACGCACGCATCCCAATGAAGCCGGCTTCCCTATTTCTTCCTGGCCTATCCTCTGACCGCTGTCGCTAATGGGCAACTCGTGAAAGCCAAAATCATCGTAAAAACCAACCCAAAAGGGCAACCAGCAAGCGGCTATTTTGGAGTGAATCATCGGCGATTTCTTAATTACCCTAAATTTACCTTCAGGGGTTGGGGTTTGCCTCTTTCCGGTTGAGACCAAAAATTCTTCCTTTGCTTCTCCGTTCTCGCAAAGTCGCAGGGTTTGCTTGTCTATATTGACCTCAATTCCTTTTCCTTCTTTGATTTTTTGACAAGAAACCGGCGCTTTCTTTTCCAAAAGCGGACTATAAGACAGAATCGGCTTTTGAGACCTCAAAAATAATAATTCAAGTTTGGGGAAAACATTACCAAATAAAAATATCCCTGCTTCAACTCCAACAAGGAAAACCAAAATAAAAACCAAAATACTCTTTCTATCCATTTTTTTGTCTTATTTTTTGTCTTAACTGCAGTGTCTAACCACTTCAGTAACAATCCTTGATAATTTCTCTGCTGAGGCATCTTGTTGAGGTGGAGCATATCGCAGCCGAGCCCCAGAATAAGTTTGCGCTTCAGAAAGAGGTTTGTAAGGCTCGGCGAGATATAGAAGCGCCTGGGAATAAATTTCTTTTTACCACTTACCGCGACTTCGTGCTCCCCGAGGCAAGATGCCTCAGCAAACTTATTACCAAAATGGTCAGCAACTCTTAACTAAATCTCAACTAAAAGAAAAAAATAGCCGGGAATTCAACAATATCCTCGCACCCCGCATTCTTCAATTTGGGAATTAGACGCCTTGCCTCTTTTTTGGTGCAAAATGTCAAAATATTATACCACTTCTTTCCGGCTATCTTCTTAATACGGGCAGGTTTTGTTTTGGGTAAAAGTTTTAGAACATAAGGCAATTTCTCAGGCAAGGCATGCATCATCAGATTTACTCCTTCATTGTCTGTTTTATCTTTTGAATTAAACATATTATAAGACAACCTTATTTAGGGGAAATTCAATAATTGCCCTACAGCCATTTCTTTTAAGTTTAGGAACTATTTCTCGTATTTCCTTCTTAGGGACCACTGTTAAGACATCAAACCAATTCTCACCCCGCAGTTGGGTAACAGTGGGCTTTTTCAAGGAAGGAACAATACGAAGGACCTTTTCCATCATTTTATCAGAGGCCTGAAGCATCAATCCTACCATTTCCTGTCCCAATCTTGCTCCCTTAAGAAGATAACCCAAACCCTCAATCTTCTCTCTTTTCCATCTATCTTTTAGGCATTTTTTATTAGCGACAAGAACTACTGAACTTTCCAACAAAGTATGCAAAACCCTTAAGCGGTATGCCTTTAGATAGTCCCCTGTTTTGGCAAAGTCAATAATTGCATCAACTACCAAACCCACCAGTGGCTCATTAAGAAGAGCATCTGAATAAATAATTTTGGCAGAAACCTTTTTTCTTTTTAAGAAATCTTTGGCGATATTGGGAATTTTTGTAATAATCTTTTTTCCCTGAAGGTCG
>CAZPZY010000027.1:0-6863 GCA_964591195.1 uncultured Candidatus Saccharibacteria bacterium | reverse complement strand
AAAAAATGGAAAAGATGGAAAAAATGAAAGAGGTTTTAGAAGAGGAGACGATATTGTTTATTAGCGTTCTTAAGTGGATTGCTCTTGCTACATTCATTGGAATAATTGTGGGATTTTCAACCGGATTATTTTTGAAGACCCTTACTTTTACTGTAAATTTAACTGCTTCTCATCGTTACTATTTTCTCCTCCTGCCCCTTGCCTTGCTGGTAAGCAGTTTTTTGACAATGTTGTGTCCAGGTAGCGAGGGGCATGGAACTGAGAAGGTAATAGAGGCAATTCACAGATATTCAGGAAAAATTAAGCCCTTAGTTATTCCGGTAAAATTTTTGGCTACAATAGTAACAATAGCCGGAGGAGGCTCTGTGGGAAAGGAAGGCCCTGCTGCTCAGATTGGAGCAGGACTTTCTTCTCTTTTTGCTGGTCTTTTCAGGTTTGATGAAAGAGACCGCAAAAAATTGGTCATCTGTGGGATTAGCGCAGGTTTTGCCTCTATTTTTGGCACTCCCATAGCCGGAGCACTTTTTGGGGTAGAGGTTCTTTATGTGGGAGGTATTTTGTATGATGTGCTTTTACCTTCCTTTATCGCCGGAATGGCTAGTTATCATGTTTGCTTAGCCCTGGGAATAAATTATTTTCATCACTCTTTAGGGATTATTCCTGTCTTTAGTGAGTCATTTGTTATAAAAACAGTCATAGCCGGAATTTTCTTCGGGATTTGCGCTCGCCTTCTTATTGAGGTTATGAACCAGTTGAGAAAATTAGACGCTATCTTTCATTGGAAACCATTAAGGGCTGTTTTGGGAGGATTACTTCTTATTTTTTTAACCCTTGTCTTCTCTAATCAATATCTGGGTTTGGGTATCCAGACAATTCAAAGGTGCCTTGAAGGAGGAGAGATTGTTTGGTATGCCTTTCTTTTGAAAATTATTTTCACCTCCCTTACCTTGAATTCCGGCGGAAGCGGCGGTATTGTTACCCCCATATTTTTTATTGGCGCTACCTCGGGCTCTCTTTTTGCAAGGATTTTTGGAGCGGACCCATCAACATTTTCAGCCATTGGCCTTGTCGCCCTTCTTGCTGGAGCGGGAAACGCACCAATTTCTGCAAGCGTTATGGCAGTAGAGCTATTTGGTTCAAAAATAGGAGCCTATGCCAGCATCGCTTCTGTTATAAGTTTTATTATGACCGGCCATGCAAGCGTATATCCCTCTCAGGTTTTGGCTATGAAAAAATCAGCCACCATTGATGTGGAAACGGGAAAGGAAGTGGAAACCGTACATCCGAGATTAAAACTAAGGAGAAAAAGTATAACCTATCTATTGGCGAAAATTATTAAAAAGATAGTCTGATTAGTACTTGCAAAATTAGTAAATAGTGGTATAATGCCTTTAAGGTATGAGAGGGGTTTTATCTTTTTTTTGGGAGATTTTTAAAATTGTTGTCATCGCCTTAGCCATTGTTTTGCCTGTTCGCTATTTTTTATTTCAGCCCTTTATTGTCAAGGGACAATCAATGGAGCCGAACTTCCAAAACAATAATTACCTGATTGTGGATGAACTATCCTACAGGTTTAGGGATCCAATTAGGGGAGAGGTGGTTGTTTTCTATTATCCTCGAAATCCCAAGACCCGTTTTATAAAAAGGATAATTGGTTTGCCCGGAGAGACCCTAGAGATTAAAGGAGGAAAGGTAAAAATTAACGGCAAGGTTTTAGATGAATCAGAATACCTTCCTCCCGGCACCCAGACCATAGGAGATATTCAGATATCCCTAAAGAAGGACGAATATTTCGTTTTGGGGGATAATCGGCTTTTTTCCTATGATTCCAGACGCTGGGGAGTATTGCCGAGAAAATATATCATCGGCAGGGCAATTTTAAGGGCATGGCCCTTTACTATTTTTAGAGAGATTGATGCTCCCGCTTTTTCAACCTAAACTATGAAAAAACCAAGGTTTCAAACCCCTAGCGGAATGCGGGACATTCTTTCTGAAGAACTGAATTATTACCAGAAGATATTTGATATTTGTCAAAAAATGGCTGATTTTTATGACTTTGAAAGGATTGAAACCCCTATTTTAGAACAAACTGAGCTCTTTACAAGAGGTGTTGGCCAAGCCACGGATATCGTGAAAAAGGAGATGTTTAGTTTTAGGACCAAGGGAGGCGATGAATTGACCATGCGGCCAGAAGGGACAGCGCCAGTGGCTAGGGCATATATTGAGGAGGGGATGCAGTCCCGGCCCCAGCCGGTAAAACTTTGGTATTTCGGACCCTTTTTTAGACATGAAAAACCCCAGCGAGGCAGGTACCGCCAATTTTGGCAGTTCGGCTTTGAGGTTTTAGGTGAAGCAAGCCCGGTGATTGATGCTCAGATTATCCAGCTTTTTTTCAACATTTTAGGTACCTTGAAATTCAAAGACCTTGCTGTTAAAATAAACAGTATTGGCTGTTCCACTTGTCGGCCGAGATTTAAGAGAATATTGTCCTCTTATTTGAGAAATCGGGCATCTTCTTTGTGTCCTGAGTGCCGGCGGCGGCTAAAAGAAAGTTCTTGGAGGGTGCTTGACTGTAAGGAGGAGAAATGTCAGGCAGTTATTAACAATGCCCCCCAGATGCTTGACTATCTTTGTGAGATATGCCATAAACATTTTAAGAGTGTTTTGGAATTTTTGGACGAACTTTCCATTCCCTATATTTTAGAACCTCATCTAGTAAGGGGTTTGGATTATTATACAAAGACGGTTTTTGAAATTGTGGAGATAGGTAAAGAAGGGAAGAGTTTTGGCACGCTGGTTGGCGGCGGAAGATATGACAATTTGGTAAAAATCCTGGGAGGAGGTCTAGTCCCGGGATGCGGTGGAGCGGCTGGAGTTGAGAGAATAATAGAAGCGATGAAGGAAAGGGGAGTAAAGGTTTCTTCTCCTTCCTCTCCTAAGATATTTTTATGCCAATTGGGAACACTGGCTAAGAGAAAATCTTTAGTTTTGATTGAAAGGTTTCAGAAAAATAAAATCCCTATTGCCGAATTGCTGTCCAAGGATTCTCTGCGAGTTCAATTGGAGCGAGCCAACAAAATGGGAGCCAAGTATGTTTTGATTATGGGTCAAAAGGAGGCGTTAGAAGATAAAATCATCATAAAGGATATGGCAACAGGCAGGCAAAAATTGGTGGAGGTAAAAAAGGTGATAAACGAGATAAAGAAACAACTAAAAAAGTAATCTTTTATGGCTTGCATTTTTTGTCAGATTATCAATAAGGAAGCACCTGCCAAAATTGTTTATGAGGACGAGAAGATTATTGCCTTTAAGGACATTCATCCAGTGGCTCCTGTTCATATTTTGGTGGTACCCAAAAGACATATTGATTCTGTAGAAGATCTTAAGGAGGAAGATAGGGAATTGGCTGGGAGATTGATATTGGTTGCCAAAAAGGTTGCCCGGCAGTTTTCTATAAATAAAAGCGGTTATAAACTTGTTTTTAATGTTGGTCGAGGAGGAGGTCAAATTATAGACCATATTCATCTTCACCTGATAGGAGGATGGAAAAAAAAATGCCATTAGAAGTTAAAAAAAGACCAAAAGAGACATCTCAGTCCCTTGTTCGCCGTTTTAATAGAATTCTAAAACAAAGCGGCATTTTGTTTCGGGCAAGAAAACTCCAGTTTCGGGAAAGAGAGAAATCCCGAGAAATGAAGAAAAGGGAGGCGTTGAGAAGGGAGGAAATAAAAAAGCGCTACAAAAAATTGGAGAAGCTTGGTAAGATATAAATGTTAAGGCAGGAAATTGAAAAAAATTTTCAGGAGGCAGTAAAAGAAAAAAAGGAAAGAGAGGTTTCTACCCTGAGGATGTTAAAAGCGGCGATTCTTGAGAGGGAAAGAAAAAAAAGATATAAACTAACCCAGGAGGGAAAAGAAAAAGAGGTAATTCTATCGGACGAGGAGGTGATACAGATTGTAATGTCAGAGATAAAAAAAAGAAGGGAATCCTTGGCTCTTTTTAGAAAGGGAAAAAGAGATGACCTGATAAGCCAGACAGAGAAAGAGATTGAGATTTTGGAAAGATACCTCCCAGAACAGGCCTCTCCGGAAGAGATTAGGACCTTAGCCAGAGAAATAATTAGGAAAACCGGAGCCAAAGAGATGAAAGATATGGGGCAGGTGATGTCTCAATTAATGGGCCGTCTTAAGGGAAAAGCGGAGGGGAAATTGGTTTCAGAAATTGTCAAGGAACTGTTGTCTGGGTAATGTAAAATATGACAACGAGGATATTTGATAAAATTATTAAGGGTTTAATTTATGCAACCATTTTTTTGCTTCCTCTTTTCTGGTTGCCCTTTTCTTTTGAAGCATTTGAGTTTAACAAGCAGTTTCTTTTGTTCTTTCTTGTCTCCTTAACCCTAATTTTTTATCTGGCTCGGGTGATTTTTGTGGACAAAGAGATTCGGTTTAGGTTAGGTCTGCTGGATATTTCTGTTTTGGTGTTTCTCCTGATTACAATTCTTTCAGTTGTATTTTCAGTTGACAGAATTTCTTCTCTTTTTGGTTTTTACGGAAGGTTTACTAACGGCCTGATTGGCTTGCTTTCTGTTGTTGCCCTCTATTTTTTAATCAGTAGCAATACTAAGCCCTCTGTTTATTCTTCATCTTCTTTAGACAAGAAAGAGGGGCAAATCTCAGATTCGGAAAAAAAGGGGATATTAACCCTTGACGGTTTACTTAAGTCCTTTTATTCCTCTGTATTTTTTGTGGTCTTGATATCTTATTTTTCAATCTTCGGCGTTTGGCAAAAATTGGGATTTAGCCGATTTCCTTATCTGAGAATTTTGTCCCAGAGAACATTTAACCCCTCTTCTAACTTTTTGCAAGGATTGACTGTGTTTTTGGCAGTAGTTCTTGTTTTCCTTTGCGGTTTGATTTTAACTCGAAAAAAAACCAGGCCATTAGCCACCATCTTTTATTATTTTTTCTTGGTTTCTATCTTGGGGCTTTTAATTGTAATTAATTTCCCTCCGGCTTGGATGGTGGTTTTAATTTCTCTTTCTGCTTTTATTATCTTTTCTTTAGCCAGTCGGGTTTTTAGGGAAGATGTTAACCGTCTTCTCTTGATAATATTCTTACTCATAGTTTCTTCCTTCTTTTTGCTTTTTAGCCATTCCTCCTTTTTCCGACTGCCTTTCGCAAGCCTGTCCCAAGAACAACTTCTTAGCCAGAAGGTAAGTTGGGAGATATCTTGGAACGCTCTTAAAAGCGGAACCAAACCTCTCCTCTTGGGCTCTGGTCCTGGTACCTTCCGCTATGATTTTTCTAAATTTAAGCCGCTTAGTTTCAGCAAGAGTCCCCTTTGGACAGTAAGGTTTGACAGACCGGCGAGTCATCTGTCTGAGATTTTAGCCACGATGGGAGTTGCGGGAGCTCTTTCCTATTTGCTTTTAATAGGGGTGTTTCTGTTTATTTGTTATTCTCTGCTGCTTAGAAAAAAGAGGGAGGGAGAATTAGAAGAAGGAAAGAAGGTTTCTTTGGCTATTTTGTCTGGCTTTTTGGCTTTGATTTCTGCCCATATTTTTTATTATCAGAATACTGTTTTGCTTTTTGCTTTTTGGTTTGTTTTGGCAATGGGGTCAGCAGTTTTGCCCTATTCCTCAAAAGAGAAGACCATTTCCTTTAAGAGTTTTCCCGAATTAGGTTTGGTTTTTTCAAGTATATTTCTTATTTTCTCTTTAGTTATTTTGGCTTCTTATTATCTTGGAGCAAGAATTTATTTGGCGGACTCCTATTATCGCCGTTCGCTTTTGGCCTCTGACATTGGAAAGAAGACCGAACTCTTAGAGAAGGCAGTAGGTCTTAATCCTTACTTTTCAACCTATCAGATTGTTTTGGCTCAGGATTATGACCTTCAGATTAAACAGAAGGGAGGTAGGGGAATTACGAATTGGGCAAAAAGGGCAGTTGATTTAGCAAAAGGAGCAACCGAAACCTCACCTAATAATGTGGCTGCCTGGGAGACATTGGGTATGATTTATCGCGATATTCGTCCTATCTCCACCGGTCCTGCTGGTGACTTTGCAATAAAGGCCTTTAGAAAGGCAATTGATTTAGAACCGGGCAATCCAGTTTTGTTTACAGAATTAGGAAAATTGTATCTTTCAAGCGACATAAAAAAGGCAAGGGAATACTTTGCCAAGGCGGAGGAACTTAACCCCGCCTACCTTGATGCTCCTCTTCAGGAGGCCTTAACCTATGAAGCAGAAAAACCGGAAGAGGCAATAAAGCGTTTGGAGAGAATTGTTAAAAACAATTCCCCCAATTACCAAAATTATCTTCTTTTAGCAGAGGCGAGGTTTCAATTGGGCCGACTTTATTTTAATACCAACCGGTTTGATGAGGCAATTTCTCAGTTTAACAGAGCGCTTGATTTGGTTCCCAATCATTCCAATTCCCTTTATGCTCTTGGGTTGGCTTATAAAAAGAAGGGAAACAAGGACAAGGCACTTTCTTATTTCAAAAGGGTTTTGGAACTGAATCCCGGCAATAAAGAAGTGGAGAAAGAAATAAACGACCTAAAAAAGAAGAGGAAGGAACAAGCCAGAAATGAAGAGGCCGGGAATGAAAAGTCAGAAAAATGAGAAAAACCTTAATTACTCTTTTTACCCTCGGAATTTTTATTGGAATTCTTCTTCCCTTTCAACTCAGGGCTCCTAAGGCAAGGGCAGAGGTCCAAGTTTCTTCTCCTGGTAAGATAGCGGAAATTGTCACAATTACTGATAATACCCTTTTTGCTGTTGGGAGTCCTGCTAATCCAGAAACTCCGATGAGGCGAAAGATGGAGGTGATAGTTACTGCTTATTCTTCCACTCCTTGGGA
>CAZPZY010000026.1:0-6901 GCA_964591195.1 uncultured Candidatus Saccharibacteria bacterium | reverse complement strand
ACTCATTACTCCTATACTAATCAAACTAATTATAGAAAATATTATTCCTATAATGGCGAATTTCTTTTTTGATGACTTCAATCCCATTTTTCCAAGAATTAAACTACTAATACTAGTTAGAAAGGCAATAGGTGAAAAATAAATAAATCCTAATACTGTACACAGCACAAGTATTGACTGGCCCCGTGTAGCATCATAATACATAAATCCTGGCACAATTATAGCTAAAAGAGAAGATATCACCAAGGCTATTAAGGGTAAAACACTAATAACCCCAAGAATTAAAGAAGCTATCGCTTTATTTTTATGATTAGGTATGCCTTCTTGTTTATTTAAGTTGTTATTCATGATTTTTAATTTTTTATAGATTTTTTAATAATTACCGACCTTTTCAAAATGAACATTTATTATTCCAATTGGCAGTTTTTGAGAACCAACTTTTGACTTTATCTAAAAATTCCCGGAGCAGGATAAATTATGGATTGATACCACAAGGCTATTGCCATTGACAATATAAACATTAACAAGCCAATTATAGAAAAAATTATTCCTATAATTGCTGCCTTTCTCTCTGTGGATTTTAAGCCCATCTTTCCAAAGATTAAACCTAAAACACCAGATGGAAAAGTTATAAAAAGAATCATTTCCAATAATGGAGGAATCAATTCTGATAATTTCTCAGATATACTATAAGGCAGAAAAAAGCCACTTATTAGAAGAACGACTGGAATTATGCTAAATGTCCCAAATATTAATGAAGCAATGGCTATAGCTTTTTTATCAGATTTAATTTGTTTAGTGCTCATATGTTTTTTTTTAATTCTAATAAAATTAATTATCTTTCCCCGACCTTTTCAAAATGAACATTTAGTATTCCAATTGGCAGTTTTTGAGAACCAACTTCTTTAAAAAGTGATACTGACGCTGCTGTATTTTGAGGAGTTTCAGCCACATTTACTGTTTCATCAATTAATAAATTGGGGAGTATGAATTCCGGAACCTTAAGTTTAAACTTGGGCCTTACCCAGAAACTTTTTTGGGCTATTCTCTGAGTACCATCAGTATAAGTTATTGTTGCCCTTGCCGTATATCTCCAAAGGATAAAGGGTGAGTAGGAATGGCTTACTTCGCATTTTCCAGAGTCATCAATGGTTTCATCTCCAAACTCCCATTTACAGGATTTAATGTCCTTTCCTCTTAATTCGTCTTTGGCAATAAAAGTTATTGTTTCATTTGGGGCTGGATTTGGAGGAGTATAGATAATATATGGATCGGGGCGTTTAATCTCGTCTGGTGCTATTTCTTCTGGTATACCTTTAATTGTGGAGTAATCAATATCTTCTTTTTGGAGACTTTCTGCATTTTTTATTTGAACGATTCTAATAACGTTCTTATATTCCTCTCTAACTGATTCCGTAATGACGCTACCCCAAACGCTTATAGATCTTGTATTATCATTAGTTGGCCAATCATGAACATGGCCTGCGAAACTGAAGTATGCCTCATCAGGTAATCCAAATAATTGCCATTGTCTGGCTGGATGGTGAGATAATAAGAGTGTACGGGGCTTTAAATTATCATTAAACCATTTTTTAGTAATTGGTTGATTTTGGTATAGCCGCCATAATTGAGGGATAGTATAATAACCCGGCTCCTTTTCTCGATCAGTCTTAACATAATCCAGCGAAATAAAATTTATTCCTCTGTAACTAAACACATAATTCTGTAAGAAAATATTATCGTATCTATACTCTTCCATTTCTTCTTGTCTTTTAAAGGTATCGCCAAAGACCTCTTTGATCTTTTTCAAATTAGTATTTCTTTCTAAACACTCATCATATGTTTCTTGACCCGGCCATGGCAACCAGAGAACATAAGGAGAACACCAAAAGATTTTTTCAAAGTATTCATCTCCATCAGCACGAAGGGAGATTGTAGCATGATTCTCTTCTCCTCTTTCATCTGGATCAATTCCTTCTTTTTGGGTATATGGCCAGACATCATGGTTGCCGATTAAAGGAATATAAGGGATGCCGTCTGACAAATCTCCATCTTGGTTTGGGTCGTTTAACAAACTCAAAGTCTCTCTGGCTTTTAATAGTTCAGAATATTCAGCCGTATCCGAAATATCCCCCAGCACTGCCACGAATTTGATATTGTAGTTATCTTTAAGTTCGTTGATTCTTCTAATCACTACCTCCAATCTCTTTGAAAGATAGTAATCTTGGCCAGATGAAGCATCGTTGTAACTATAACCATCATAATCTGGAATATCAAAGCCAATATGCAAATCAGTAATAATGGCAAATGACCATTTCTGGTTCCATTCTATTTTCTCCAGACCAGTTGTCCAAATACTGTCTGCGTGACTTACAAAGGCATCGGTAATTAGGTTTTCAGATGGGGCATCACTAGAATCTAAAACATCTGAGGAAGGAAGGGTTAAATCAAGGTTCAATACACTATCTGCGTGGGCTACAAAGGCCTCGGTAATTAGATTCTCTTCCGGGGCATCGGTGGAGTCAATAACATCAGGAGAAACAGGAGTTAGTTCCAAATTCCAGATACTGTCTGCGCCACTGACCACTACCTGTTCAGCCATTACAATTGAGGAAGCCAGAAACAGAAATACTGCAGACAATATCGCAGGTAAAGATAGAGATATTCTTTTATTAACTATCATAAAAATAAATCTACCTCCGCACCTTGTTAGTTTTTGTATATCAGGGCAGTGGCAGCAAAAGCAGGCGACTGATTCCTGCACTCGTTATAGAAAACAATATGATGGGTAATGTCTGTATTGAATTCTGAAAGATCGTAATAGCCATAAGAGATAAAGGGGCCGCCGCAACTCCACCCACAGCCCAAGAAGGTTTCCCAGGCAAGATTGTCATCAAGTTTCAGCCAGAGATGCTGGCACCTAAAACCACTACAACAGATCTTCTTTAGGATAACTCCATAGGATGCCTCATAGAGCGTCCCAGGCACTGTTACATAAAAATCGTTTGAATCTGCTACAAGGGTTATTTTATTAGCCTCGGGAAACTCAAAGTCGTAGTATTTAATAGGCGCTGAATAGGTAATCCCAGCTTTTTCGGATATAATATCCATTGCCTCTTTAAGGGTGGTGGTCTTGATTGTCCCTGGGGTATAATCCCTCCATTGGATAATTCTGCTTGCCTCCTCTGTCTTTAAATAATAGGTTACAACCCAGCCGTCCGCTCCAACATATATGTGGGGATAATTAAACCCTACAGCATTCTCTACCTTTATTGTGCCGATAAGGTAACTTTGCCCCAGTTTCTCTACAGAATCGCAGGCATTGGCAATTGCTTCCAGATTGATATCATTGGGGTTATCTACCTTCACATAGGCCGCTATTCCCGCTTCATCTACCGGGAAGGTGGTTGATGTTTCCTCTTCTGCTTCTGCTGATTTTGCCAGAAAGACAATTCCTCCAAATATAGCAAGGATGATAATAATGCTTCCTATAAGATAATATCTTATTTTCTTCATAATGTTCGTTTTTGTGATTAAGGTTTAAATGAATCGACCTTTGATGACTTATAGTATTAATCTTTATTAATCTTTATTAATCTTTAATAAAAGGCGGTTTTTCCAATTGAATTGATCTTGTTTCTTCTTCTATATGGTTGGTTTCTTCTATATTCTTTGTCTGCACAGGTGGAGATTTTGGAAGTGGGGAATTGAGATACCAATACAAAACACCTGCTATTAAAATAGCAGTGATTATCAAAAAAATTTTAATTAGTTTAGGCCTCACTTTGCTTTGGACGGTCTGACCTTGCGCCTTTCTCTTGCTCCTATTATATCCCCTAACTCAGATTTCAGCAAACCTGGTATAGATAAATCTTACAGAGAAAATGTGCGAGCTCTGACCGTGTACATTTTTGCCTTGCAGATTAGAGATAACCAAGGTAAGAAACCAGTATGGAAGTTTGGAACTGTCTTACAAATTACACCTACGTATATTTTTTAAGACAGCAATGGTATTCTGTAATCGGAGTTATTAGTGGCCAGCGGTAAGATTAATCAAGATAATTTCTGGAAAGGATCTAAACCTTATTGGCAGAAAGGTTTCCCCTATTCCTCGATTGACATACAAATATGTGGAGTTTTCCTGAAATAGGCCTCTTTTATATTTCTTATCATATTTTAGAGGAATGAAAAAGTCGCATAAAAAAGGAATGTTAATCTGGCAGCCATGGGTGTGGCCGCTTAAGACAAGGTCAATGTTTTTATCTTTAATCCTTCTAAAAATTTCCGGAGAATGGGCAAGTAAAATCTTGGGTGCTTTTTCTTCCACCTTCTCCATTGCTTTTTCAATATCATCATAACCTAAATGAGGGTCGTCAACGCCGATAAGGTAAATGAAATCATCTCCCTTTTCTAACCTCACTGCTTCATTATTAAGAATTTTTATTCCACTTCTTATAAAAAGATTGTCCAAATTCTTAAAATTTCTGTTTCTGTGTTCATGATTGCCATATACTCCGAAAATCCTTTGCTGATAGTTTTTTGCCAGTTCTTGCCAAAATTTTTGACAGGACTCAAGGTCTTCTGTCTGCCAGTCAATGATATCTCCGGTAATAAAAATAAAATCTGGTTTTAGTTCTGAAACCAGTTTTAAAACCTTTTTTTCTTTTCTCCCAAACTTCTTTGAATGAAAATCGGTTAAATGAAGAATTTTTGTTCCCTCAAAAGAAGGAGGAAGGTTGTTTATCTGGAGGGAGAGTCTTTCAACCTTAATTAAATTAGGTGTAATAAAAAATGCCAAGGTTCCTATTGTAAAAAATCCTACTATTAAGATTTTGAAAAACAATGCCCTCATTTTAATTAGGATTGCCCGCTTTACCAGCGGCGAGCAGACCTGTAATAATAATCAATTGGGTTGCCCCAAATATAGTTCCACCTGTAAATTAAATCTAACCCTGCCTTTGATATTATATTTATTAAAGAGGGTTTTCAAATCCGCATATAACTTAGGGGATGCCTCCTCTCTCTTTTTTAATACAACCTCCCTTTCTCTTGCTAAAAACTGGCTAAATTTCTCATAGTCAAAATTTAAAAGATTTTTAAGAGAAATCTCTTTTAACCTGTGATAAAAATTACTCCCGTCAATTATTATAAAAACCCTCTCTTTCATAAAAACCAACCCTGCGAGACCTAAAGGTGTCGCAGGGGGGATTAACTATTAATACTTTAACAAAATTGAAAACTTTGTCAATAGTTAATTAAAATCTTAGAAATTCACAGAAATCATTCTCAATAAATTCGGGGCTGGTTAAGTGTTTAGAGAATTGCCTCTTTTAAGGAAGAACTGCATTTACACTTCCTTTGAGAAGGTATTTTTTCTATCAGTTTCAAAATCAACTCTTTAACCTTTTCGTTGTTTTTCTGAAAGACCTTGACTACCTCTTGGGTGGTTACCGGCTTAATGTCTTTTCTCCCCTTTAATCCAACATCATAATCTGTCACCAGAGAGATGTTGAGATAGCACATTTCAAGTTCTCGAGCCAAAACCACCTCTGGATACTGAGTCATATTAATAACATCTGCTATCCTTGAATAAAATCTTGATTCTGCTTTTGTTGAAAAGCGAGGGCCCTCAATAATGACAACTGTGCCCTTTTTATGGAATGAAATCTTAAGATTCTGACAGGTTTCAATGGCTAATCTTCTTAATTCGGGACAATATGGTTGAGCCAAGGATATATGGGCAACCTTGGGTCCATTAAAAAAGGTATCTACTCGGTTCTTTGTCCTATCAATAAACTGGTCGCAAATAACAAAACTGCCCGGCTTTATCTCTGGCTTCAAAGAGCCCACGCTACAGGGAGCAATTACCCGCTCAACCCCTAATTTTTTGAAGGCAAATAGGTTTGCCAGGTAGTTTATCTTATGAGGAGGGTGTTGATGTTTTTTTCCGTGCCGGGGCAGAAAAGCAATTTTTTTACCTGAATATTCAGAGATTAGAATTTTATCTGAGGGCTTGCCATAGGGCGTCTTAACAGAAACTTCTTTTCCCTTTAGAAATTCATAAAACCCCGAACCTCCCAAAATGCCAATACTTGCTTTCATAGATTAAAATCTTATTAGAGATTTTACCTTATATCCCTTTAATTTTCTTCTTCCTTTTAAGCCCTCAAGTTCAATAAAAAACAAGATGCCGACGATTTTGCCGCCCATCTTCTTGACTATATCTACCGCAGCAGCCATTGTGCCGCCGGTTGCCAAAAGGTCATCGCAGAGCAAAATTTTCTCCCCGGGCTTTATTGAATCCTTGTGCATCTCCAATGTCTCCACCGCATATTCCAATGCGTATTTCTTTCTTATTGTTTTATAAGGCAACTTTCCTTTTTTTCTAACAATTGACAGGCCGCTTTTTAATTTGTAGGCAAGGGCAGATGCTATTATAAAACCCCGGGCGTCAATTCCAACAATTTTGTCAATCTTCTTCTTTCTACAAAATTCTGCCAGTTTGTCTATCAAAAAATGGAATGATTTTTTATCCTCCAGGACTGGGGTTATATCACGGAAAATAATTCCCTTTTTGGGCCAATCAGGGATAGAACGAACCTTTGCTTTCAAATCATCTAAGGTCATAATTAATCTTTGTTTAATAAAGATAAAAAGAGAATTAACAAACCAATGGCTCCCCTCCTTGTAATTGCTCCCCAATTAAGCGAATGTGGAAAATAAAACATCTTCATAAAGTAGAATTATCGGCCAGATTTAAACTTATTTTATCAAAAATTCTTGGGAAAGGAAAGAAAATAGCCCCTGGGGCAAAATATCTGGTTATACGTAAGTTTTTGGCGACCTTGCAGATTTACCTGATATATTTTTTTTCAGGTACAAGATTTAACCTAATCAAACC
>CAZPZY010000025.1:0-7488 GCA_964591195.1 uncultured Candidatus Saccharibacteria bacterium | reverse complement strand
GTATAATCTGACATTCCCAGGGATAAATTCTTCCTAAATCTAAAGCCAGTGGGAATCTCCTTTATTTTTTTGGCCGAGAGTTGGCTGATTTTTGCCTGAAGTTCGGCAATTTTTTCTTTAATTTCTTTTATCTGAAGGAGAAGTTTTTCTTTTAGTTTCTCTTGGGCAGATTTCTTTTTTAAACTGATGGAAAGAGAAAAGGAATAAAATGGCTCGTCATTGGAAAAATTTGATTTCTTTTCCTCAATTAAGGGAATCATTGTTAGGGAGGCAAAGTTTTTGGAAAAATCAGGAATCAAAACCTCGCCTCTTTGGCTTTTGTCCAGTTTAAAGAAATTTACCTGACATTGCCCGCTTTTTTCACAAAGGGCATAAGGAATATTAAAGGTCGTATTGTCCTGTCCATCAAAGATTAGTTTAAGGTCTCCTTTTCCTCCAATAACCCTGTACCAGTGGCCTGCCCACTGTTTAATTGAATAATCTAAAGAAAGATTTGTTTTTTTTGTTGATGGCAAAAAAATCAATGAAGGAGTAATTCTGATATTTTTGAGATTCTCGTTTTTATAGCAGTAGTTTTCGCCAATACTGCAGTCATTTAACAAAACAGTTACTGCCCAATCACTGAAAATCTGAGAAAAGTTTTTTTCAAAACCATTTTTTATTAATGCCTCGTTTATTGAAGCAATCCCGGTCTTTTTGGAATGCATAGAATCAGACAAAATTTTTATTCCATAGTGGTCAACCAGATAATGAGTAAAAAGACTAACTACTCCATAATCGGCTTTTTGGTTTTGCCACTCGGTTAAGGAGTCAGATGGTGAATTAATAAAGCCCTTTATTCTTTGCTGAAGGATACTTCCCTGATATTGCTTATTGTAGTTCAGATATGTTGGAGAATATTCTGCCCGCGCCTCATTGAGCCATATGTCCTCACTGACTTCTCTTAAGCGGTCTTTCTGGTTGAATGTGATAAGATGGGTGAATTCGTGGGCTAAATAACTTTTAAGATTTTCAGAGAATAAATCGTCAGTATTGAGATAGACCATTTCCCTTTTATTGGACCGGGGGTTTTCAGCTCTGGGATATTCGTCGCCGTTATTGAAATAACCCCCCACTCCTTTTTTCATCCGGTGAAATAAAATTGTTATCCGAGGATTATTATCAATTCCCGGCTCCCAGGGAGGACCGTAAAGTTCTGTTAATTTTGGATAGATGGTTTTATCGAATTCCTGAGCCAGATTCTTTAGGTTTTCATTTACCTTTTTCCTCTCTTCTTCTTTTAGACCGGAGTACCATTCGTTTTCAATGTAAAAATATCCCTTTTGAGAAATTGTTTTTAAGAAGGCAGAAATAGTTTCTTTGCCATTAAGTTCATATTTTGAATCAACAAAAAATTCATTCTTTTCTCCAAGAAAGTCAGCCCTAACCAAAGAAAACCTGCCTGGAAGCAGGCAAAATAAACTAAAAAAAATCAGCCCCCAAAAAACTGCCCTTTGCCTTTTTATCCCAAGCATATTCAATTACTGCAGTTTTTCATTTTTTTTTCTTGACAAGATTAACAATTGTCCTGCCAAATTCTTCTGCCGCCTTGGGACCATTTGCGGTAATAATATCTCTGTCAATTACTACCGGGTCCTTTTCGTAAATAGCGCCGTTATTTTTTAGGTCTAAAATTGGTTTTTTATAAAGAGAAGAGCTCCAAACCGTGGCTTTTCTTCCCTTCAAAACTCCTGCCTTTGCTAGAATTACCGGAGAAATGCAGATTGAAGCCAAGACCTTGTTTTTTGATACTGCTTCTTTGGCTATTCGGTAGGATTCTTCATTATCCAGATGGTCTAGACATCCCGGACCTCCAACAAAAACAACAACATCAAGGTCGCCTACAGCAACCTCTTTTAACAATAGATCTACCCTTGCTTCTCCTCCCTTGGCTCCTATGGCAATGCCTGATTTATCTGAGGCAGTTTTTACCTCAAACCCGGCTTTTTCCAAAATCGTCTTGGGAACGAAATACTCCGGGTCCCTAAAGTCCCTAAAAGCCACAACTATTACCGCCTTTTTTCCTTTTAAGAGGCCTTCTGGCATATTTTCCTCTTTTGGATTAGGTCTCTTTGCTAGGTCTGTAAAAATAAAGACAGTTGCTATCACAACTATTATAATAAATACCAAAATAGCAGTCAATCTTTTCATAGATTTACTCAACAGTAGAGGTTGAAGATGTTGTGTAAGGAATTATTGCCTGGTCAATTTCTTTTATCTCCGAGAAGGCAGTATAAACAGCAGAAGTGGTTGCGGATAATGTATGATTTGTAACCTTGTCCTCGGCTAAAATTTCAGCCGGAGAAATTACAAGCGATGGTTCTGTTGATTGGCTTTTTGAGACAAAAACTACCTGAAAGGCCAATTGAAAGTTTTGATAAGGAGCCAATTGCCCGATTTGCCAGATAATTTCCCTGCTTTTGGAATCGAAGGTAAAGGAGTCTGTTGCCGGCGAGGTAGTGCCGGTGGGTTTTACCCCAGGGGCAAGACGTGCCTTTATTTTAACATTATCCAAGGCGTTAAAAGAGTTTTTTCCCATCCAGACAATGGTAAAATAACTCTTTTGATTGGGAGATGGAGGAAGAGGGCCAAGGGAGTTGAAAAACGGGTCATTGATATATCCTTTTTGGCTGAAGGAAATTGCTGAATTAATCTTATTGGCAAATTCCTTTTTTGTCTTGCCAAGAAAGGTTACCTCATTGCTGAACACCGGGGACTTGTCAGGTGGCCCTTGATAATTTTCTTTTAGTTTGACCCAGAATTCAACCTTCCCCTCTTCTCCGGGATTCAAGAATTTGAGTTCCGGCACCTTGGTCCAATCCCAAATAATGGCATTGTCTCCCGGACTATTTTCCCCTGTCTCTGTTTTAATTGACCAAAGGTCAAACATATCTCCTTCTAATCGGGTTATTAGAGACAATTTCTCAAATGGTTTTTCCCCTATATTGCGGAAATAAATTTCGTAGTGAAGCAATTCCCCTAAATTGGCCGCGTAGTTGGGGCTGCCATTTATAAGTTGGGAGATGTAAAGAGATGGTTCAGCAATTGTTACTCCCCTGGCTATCTCTTTTAGGGGTACAAACTCTCCGTTTCTCCAAACTCCGAAAACGGCTCTGAATACCTTTTGTTCTCCAATTTCTCCCTGAAGTTCACCCCTTATTTTTATCCTTCCTCCTTCTCTTGGATTTAAGGACTGAATGTTAAAGTCGGTTTTTTCCATTGCTTTGGGCTGGCTGTTGGTAAACCTAAATCCCTCCGGGTAGGTTGTTTTTACAGTAATGTCGTTTAAGGGGTAGTTTAGATTTGAGAAATAATTTATGGAAAAATCCAGCGTCTTGCCTGAGCCGATGCTAGATGGAAGGTCAAATTCAAAATTAAGAGGAACATTATTAATGTGTAAACTATAGGTGGTGGAGACCTGATAGGTGGCTTTTATATTTTTGGGACGATAAAAAATCCATGCCTTAGCCGTCTTTATTTCTCCTTTTTTACCCAAAAGCCGCGCCTTGAAGGTGATCGTTTTTTCTTGTCCGGGATAGATGGTTCCCAAAAAGACCTCTTTTCTTAAGAAATCCCCTTCTCCACTGGATTTTTTATCGTCTGACAGAGAACATTCCAAGGAGTTTTTTGGACACTCAAAAGAAAGTTTGGCATCTTTTAGATTGAAGTTGCCGTTATTTTTGTATCTAACTGTATATGTGATTTCTTGAAGTACTGTTGCCTCGCTTGGTCCTAAAATTTCTAGTTTTAGAACCCCCTTTGTATAGGAGTTCCGAAAATTCCAATAGATAATACCTCCCAGAATAGTTAATAAGATAATAAATAAAATAATAGTGATTTTTCTCATCTTTTTATCTTTTTAACCCTTAATTGAAGGGGTTTCCCCTCAATTTCTATCTTTCTACCTGCTTGGTTATCTCTTTTTATTTCCTTACCCAGAGTGGCTTCTAAAATTCTTTTTTGATTTTTTAAAATAATCTGTTCCAATTGTTTTTGTCCCTGAAAAGCAATCAGGATAGTGTCTTTTGGACCCAGACCAGCTCTTTTCCTTAGGTCTTGGATATTTCTTATTATCTCTCTTAGGATACCCTCTTCCTTAAGTTGGGCAGTTATTTTTGTATCTAATTCTACCTCTTTTTTAAGGTTTTTGTCAAAAACAACTTCTTTGACATTAACCTCTTCTTTTATCAAGTCAATTAGTTCTTTTTCAATTTTTAGCCCTCTTTCCCTAATTTTTAGTTTATTCAACGGCTGTCTGGTTTTTATTTTCGCTTTCGCTCTTTCAGCCAACGCCGCTTTTACAATGCTTCTTACCTTTTTCATTTTTTCCTCTAGGTTTTTGTCAATTAACTCTTCTTTTACCTTGGGCCAATTTTCAAGATGAACCGACTCACGGCTTTTTGACAGAGAGCGGTAAATTTTTTCGCTCAAGAACGGAATAAAGGGAGCGACAAGCCGGCTGAGGGTCAGAAGGACAAAACCAAGGGTTTGACTGGCCTCTTTTATCTCCTTTTTATTTTCCGGCCTTTGAAATCTTTTCCTTGACCTTCTTATATACCAGAGAGAGAGGTCGTTAATAACAAAGTTCTCAATTGCTCTGGCCGCTTCTGTTATGTCATACCTGTCTAAGGCATTTTTTGTTTGAGAAATCAAGTTGTTTAGTTTAGAGACAATCCATCTGTCTAACATCTTTGACTTTCTCTTCCTCAGATTTTCAGAAATTGTTTGAGAGGGTGAGTAGGTGGCAAAAAAACTGTAGCAGTTCCAAAATGTTAAAATAAACTTCCTTAAGATAGTTTGGACGTCTTTCTTGGAAAAGGGTTTAGGGTCCCCTGGTTGATTGATAGTATAGAAATACCAACGCACAGCATCCGCTCCATACTCCTCAATAATCTCACCTGGCTCAATCACATTTCCTTTTGATTTTGACATCTTTTCTCCTTTTTCATCCAAAACATGTCCCAAGGAAATTGCATTTTTATAGGGGGGACCAAACCCCAAGGCAGTTGATATAGCCAAAAGCGTGTAAAACCAGCCGCGGGTTTGGTCAATTCCTTCACAGATATAGTCGGCTGGAAACAATCTCGGCGGCTTTAATTTTTGGGATTTGGTTAGTTTCTTTTCTTTGTCAAAGGGCCAATGGCATTGGGCAAATGGCATTGAGCCAGAATCAAACCAGCAGTCAGCAACCTCTGGCACCCGTTCCATTACTTTACCGCAGGAGGGACAAAAAAATTTTATCTGATCAATATAGGGCCGATGAAGATCAATCTCTCCCTTGGGATTAAGGGGTAGTTTTCTAAATTTAATCCTTCTCCACTGTCCTGTTTTGATTAGTTCTTTTCTTTTTTCTTTCCGAAAGGCAACAATATCTTCAATACTCATTCCTTCTAATGTTTTTTCCAGAACAGTCAAGGGAAACTCATGAGAAACAATAACGATATTCTTTCCCTGATATTTTTGGTCAATCTCCTTTATCAGGCCATAGACCCTTTTTCTGACATCGTTCAAGGATTCGCCTTTGGGAACCCTTGCCGAATAGGGATTTTTCTTATTTGAAAGAAAGTTCCAGAATTCTTGAGGATTTTTTCCGTTAAATATTCCTCCGTTTAGTTCTCTCAATCTTTTGTCAAATATTATTTTTGCTCCTGTTTCCTTGGCTATAATCTGGCTTGTTTGTTTAGCCCTTAAGATGTCGGAGGAAAAAATAAGGTGAATATTTTCTTTTTTTAGTTTTCTCGCGCTTCTTAAGACCTGTTTCCTCCCCTTTTCTGTTAAGGGAAAGGGCTTCTTTTCTGGCCAGCAATTGATAAGATTTGTTATCTGTCTTAGAGAGTGTCCATGCCGAAAAAGAAAATAATTATTGGTAGAAAACTTTTGCCTTAGCAGATCCTCTAAAGAACCTATCACCTCAATGCGGTTGCATTTTTTGCAGCGCCAGATAGGCAGAGGCGTTCCCCAATACCTTTCTCGGGAAAGGCCCCATTCTCGTACCTCCTTTAACCACTGACCAAACCTCCCTTCCTTGATATGTTCTGGTATCCAGTTTATTTTTTGATTATTTTCTATCAGGTTCTTTTTTACCTCTGTCATTCTGATAAACCAACTCCTTTTTGCAAAATAAAGAAGGGGTGTATGGCATCTCCAGCAAAAGGGATAGTCATGTTCATACAACTCCTTTTTAAATAAGAAATTTCTTTCTTTTAGGTCCTCAATAATCAATGGGTCGGCTCTTTTTACAAACAATCCATTCCATTTATAACCAGGTGTTTTCATTCTTCCCTCTTCGTCCACAGTTAAAAGAATCGGAAATCCTTTTTTGCCTTGGCTTTGAATCTTTTGGTTTTGGCTCTTTATTGCTTCAATGTCATCTTCGCCAAAGGCAGGAGCGATATGAACCAGACCGGTCCCCTCTTCTGTGGAAACAAAATCAGCCGGAATTACCTCATAACCTCTTCCGGAAATTTTTTGGGCATATAAGGGCAGGTATTTCAGTCCAGTTAATTCTTCTCCCTTTAACTCTTTAACAATCTTATAATTCTTTTCTAAAAGAGCCAGTTTCTTTTTGGCTAAAATATAGGCCTCTTTTTCAGTTTTTGCTAAAACATAATCTATTTTAGGATTTACTGCTATCCCTACATTTCCCGGCAGGGTCCAGGGCGTGGTTGTCCAGACCAGAAGGTATGTTGGAAAAGAATCGGTCTGAAGCATAGAATCTTTAACAACCTGAAATTTTACATAAATAGCCGGTTCTTTTATCCTTTTATATCCTTGAGCCAATTCATGACTGGAAAGAATTGTCTGACAGCGGGGACAATAGGGAGAGACGCGAAAGTCGTTATAGAGCAATCCTCTTTCCCAGATTTTTTTCAGAATAAACCAAAGGCTTTCTATATAGTCGGTTTGATAGGTAATATAGGGATGCTTTAAGTCAAGCCAATAGCCACTTCTTTTTGTAAATTTATCCCACTCCTTCTTGTATTCCCAGACCGAGTTTTTACAGAGACGGTTAAATTTAGCAATGCCAAATTTTTCTATTTCTTTTTTTTCTCTAATACCCAGTTTTTTCTCTACCTCCAACTCCACTGGCAAACCATGGGTATCCCAGCCGGCTTTTCTTTCTACCCTAAATCCCTGCATTGTTTTGTATCTGCAGATAATATCCTTAAAGACCCTGCTCAAAAGATGATGAATTCCAGGCTTTCCATTGGCAGTAGGAGGACCTTCGTAGAAGACAAAATCCTTCTTTTTCCTTCTTTTTTTGATGCTTTTTTCAAAAATTCTCTCCTTTTCCCAAAACCTCAAAATTTCTTTTTCTGCTTTTGGAAAATCAATTTTGGCCATATTGTAATAAAAATTCAAAATGCAAAAATCAAAAATCAAAATGATAATTAAATCTCAAAATTCAAACCTCAAATCTCAAAATTACATCTCAAAATTCAAAATTAT
>CAZPZY010000024.1:2065-7559 GCA_964591195.1 uncultured Candidatus Saccharibacteria bacterium | reverse complement strand
GACTATTTTCCTCTTTCTCAAATGAGGCAAACCGCCCGGAGTCCTTTAGAGGAGGTCAATTGCCTTGATAGATTTAAGGTTTGGGTTAGGGTTAGAGGAGGTGGTTTGAATGCTCAATCAGAAGCTATTCGGTTATCTATTGCTCGGGCATTGTCTTTGTTTAATCCTGCTTTTTCTAGGCGCTTGAAAAAGTTGAACTATTTGACCCGCGACCCGAGAATGAAAGAAAGAAAGAAGTTTGGCTTGAAGAGAGCCAGAAGGGCGCCTCAATGGTCCAAGAGGTAATATGTTGAAGGAGGTCATTACTAAATATTACTCGGACCTGAGAAAGGAGATGGGACAGCACCATTTTTATATTACTGATGCCGGAAAATGCCAGAGGGCGATTTTTTTTAGATTCAAAAAAGCCCCGGCTGAAGCGATGGAACCGCGGCTTTTAATGATATTTGACCATGGAGATCATATCCACCAGATGATAATGAAGGCGTTGTTTGGGGCAAGGAAAATGCATGTAGTAGCCGCTGAGGTCAATATTCCTCCCCAAGAAATAGTTAGCGGACGGGCTGACGCTATCTTAAGTGATGGAAAAGACCTTTATGTTTTAGATATTAAAAGCATCAACGGCCAGATATTCAGAAATTTGTCTTCTCCCAAGTCTGATCATATAAATCAAGTCCAACTTTACCTTCATTTTTTTAAACTAAAAAAGGGCATCCTTCTCTATGTTAACAAGGATACCCAGGAGTTAAAAGAATTTTTAGTGGATTACAATCAACAAATTTGTGAATATCTCCTGAGAGAACTTTCGCTCCTTAAGGACAAAATTGAAAGAAATATTGTCCCCCCACGGATTTCTAATTTATCAGATAAATGGCAGTGTCAGTATTGCCAATTTAAGGAGATTTGCAGAATTGCCGGTCCAGAAGAGGTTGACTGGAGCCTCTTTAAGAAAAAAATTGAGACAATTAGTTCAATGAGGACATCCTAATCAGTCTTTTCTGGATAATGGCGATTATTTCTTTGAGGGTCTTTTTGTTGTTGTAGTTTTTGAGAATAGTTTTTAATTTATTTCTGTTCTTGTTTTTAATTTTTTGAATCATATCAATAAGCAGAGGCATTGCCCTTACGATATTGTCCACGATAGTAATACTGGCTTTTTGGGATGTTCTGGAAAATGGATTGAGGTCAACTGCCACTACCTTCTTTCCCATTTTTATAAGGTGTTCGGTTCTGTCGCCATCTTCAAGAGGGACAAAGACAACATCTGCCTTGAAAATTCCTTCTTTACTAACCTTTCTTCGTTCGCTTTTTAATCCCGGGATAGTCACTTGGGGTGTTTTTTTTACCAGAAACCTCTTTGCCCCTAAAGAAATCAGAAATTTCTCAATTTTTTTCTTTCTTTCTTTTGTCCGATAAAATAAATTTACTTCAATTTTTGCTCCTGTAGTCCTGGCAAGTTTAATAACCTGTTTTCCTACCAAGGCGGCAGTATTGCCATTGACTGAAATTACAGGATATTTTGCCAATAAAAAAAGTGAAGCCGCCGCCTTAATGGCTTTTTTGGCAGGTCTGATTGTTTTTTCCCCTAAAATATAATCAAATGTTTCTGCCCTTCCCTGGGCAATAAGCCCTTGAGGGACAACCATTCCTTTCTTAAATCCCTCAACTATTTTTTCTCTTTGGAGAAGAGAGAGATATCGGGGATGAGATTTAGGCAAATTATACATTTTAGAGCGGGTTGAAAAATTTTCAGATATTGGTTAAGATTCTTTTGTATGGGGACCGTGGTGTAATAGCAGCACGGGGACCTGTGGAGTCCTTGGTACGGATGCAAATTCCGTCGGTCCCCCCAAGAGAAGATCTATTTTCCGAATCTCCTTTGTTTTTCTAAAAATCTTTTAACTGCTGTCTCAAACTCTTTTGGAGTGAAGTCCGGGTAAAGGGTTTTGGTAAAGTAGTATTGAGAGTAGGTGGTATGCCACATCATAAATCCTGCTGAGTTGTGAGGGTCGTTTTCGCATCCTGTTCTGATAATAAGGTCAACAGGAGGCAGGTCTTTTGTCCAGAGAAAGTTTTTTACCACCTCATGGGTTATTTTAAGAGCGCTTTTTTTTGCCGCCTTGGCAATTTTTCTTATCGCATCCAACATTTCATCGGTTCCATTATAGGCGAGAAGAAATGTTATGGAAAACAGGTTGTTTTTTTCTGTTTTTTCCATCAGTTTTTCAATTATTTTTACGGTTTTTTTAGGCATAACCTCTCGGAACTTTCCCAAGATTCGGATTTTAACCTTATTTTTGCTAACCTCGGCATCTTTAAGCAGTCGTTGGAATTCAGTAGTTGCCAAGGTAACTAAAAATCTTACCTCTTGACGAGACCTGCGGATGATGTTGTCGTAAGAGGCAGCCCAAAAGGTCAGATAAGGAATTTTCATTTCCAGGGCTTTCTCAAAAATTTTTCGGGTCGTCCTCACCCCAGTTATGTGGCCATCCTGACCTCTTATTCCTCTTCTTTTCGCCCACCTTCTATTTCCGTCTGGAATAATAACAACATGTTTAAGCATAGTAGTCAATATTATACCCTACCATTTGGCTTTATGCAAGCCCAAATGATAACCCAACCGGTTGACGATTATATGAAGAAAAAATGTTGAGACAAAAATGGTAATCCAGATTAAAAGAGGTAGTTTTAGGAACGGTTGGGAGAGGATAAACGCCCCGATAACATAATTTGTCTGGTCAAAAGGAAGAAAAACCTCCCCGGGCTTTAGCCCAAGACGCCTTTTAATAAAGGCAAAGGACAGGTCTCCGAGGACAGCGCCAAAGCAAATCAGAAAACCAAAAACCAAGATATTAATTGTCTGGTAGTTGATTAAACTTAATTTTTTAAAAAAGGGGAAGTGATAAAGATAGAACTGCAGGCAAGCCATGAGCATTCCAATAAAAATTCCCAACAGGGCTCCCCGCCAGGTTTTATGGGAGCCCAAAATCGGCTTGCCTCTTATTGTTTTGCCCGAATCAATAGGTTTTGCCAAAGACCTTAAGATGCCTGCCTTTTTTGATAGGGGAGGGGTCATATTGCAAACATAGGCAGGCAGAAAAAAATAGAGGCAGGATAAAAGATATATTAAAAGCCGCATACTGCGTTTTTGAAATGAGATATTTCTTTTTTACTCTTTTCTATTCTAATTGTTAAGATATCAATCTGCCACTTAGAATTAAGAGGTATTTTGTTTTTTATCAGCCAGGCCTCTGCTGCCTGCTGAAGTTTCCTTTGTTTGCTGAGGTTTACCTTTTCCTCTGGAGGAATTGCTGAATCTGATTTTTTTGGCTTTATTGTTTTTACCTCAACAAAAGAGATTAAATCTTTTAGTTTGGCTATAATGTCAATTTCGCTCTTTTGGGGATTTCCGGGGATTCTAAAGACAAAATTATTTTCAAGAATTTTATAGCCCTTTTTTTTCAGATAATCTCTGGCAATTTTTTCTCCAATATCTCCTGTTTGTTTCCCGGAAGAAGAATTTTTTAAAACCATTTCCTTCTTATAAAGATGAATACTCCTATTGCCGAGAGAACAAATGAAATAGCAACAATATAGATAAAGGCGTAGGGACTGTATTCAAAGGGCAGTCTTACGTTCATCCCGTATATGCTTGCCACTAGCGTGGGAATCATCAAGATTATGGTGATAGAGGTTAAAGCCTTTACCACCACATTTAGATTGTTTGATATAACAGAAGCGAATGCATCCATCATTCCACTTAAGACCTTGCTGTAGATGTTAGCCATTTCAATGGCTTGCCTATTTTCTATAATCACATCTTCCAGTAGGTCTTCGTTGTCTGGGTTTGGTTTAATAATCTCTGTTCTCTGGAGCCGTTCCATCATTAATTCATTTGACCTTAAAGATGTGGTAAAGAAGACCAAACTCTTTTCAATATTCAGCAGTTTTATCAATGCCTCATTCTCAATTGACCTATGAAGTTCTTTTTCAAAGGAGGTTGTTCTTTCGTTGATTTGTTTTAGATATTTTAGATACCAGTGAGCCGTTTTGAGGAATATCTGGAGGATGAAGCGGTCCTTTTTTCCTGTCTGGAAATTTTTTATCCGTCCCATAATAAAGTCGGAAATTACCTCGTTTTCTTCGGAGCAGAGGGTAATGAATATATCTTTGTTAAATACTATTCCCAACGGCAGGGTAATGAAGGGAATTTCCTTATTTTTCTTATCAAAGTGGGGGATTCTTAAGACGATTAGGGCAAAGCCGTTGTCTATTTCTATTCTTGCTCTTTCATTGATATCCAGTGGGTCAGCCAAAAAATTTAGGGGAATATTCATTCTTTTAGATAATTCTTCTATCTCCTCGCTTGTCGGGCGTGTGAGGTTTATCCAGCAGTTTTCTTCAAACCTGCTGACCTTCTTGATTTTTCCCTCTTCTGTTTTGAATATCTCAATCATAATTTATTTGAGGTTCTTTTATTGTTCCGGAGATAAACCGTTCGGATAGGAAAGGGAATGACGATTTTTTCTTTTTTGTATCTTTTGTGCAGTTTTTTAATGAATTCATGCTTAATCAGGTATTGGTCAACAAATTCCTTGGCTCGCAAAATGACAGTAAAATTTATACTGGATTCTCCAAATGTATGATATCTAATAAATGGTTCAAAGTTGGACACTCCGCCAGGGATATTTTTCAGCACATCTTTGGCAACATCAATTGTCACCCTTTCTACCTTTTCCAGGTCGCTGTCGTAGGAAACCCCTACCTCTATTTTTACCGCTAGTTCTTTCTCAGGTAGATGATAATTTGTAATTATTGCCGAGGCAAGTTTGGAATTGGGGATAACTACCATATTATTCGGCAACTGCCGGATAGTAGTATTTCTCCAATTGATATCTGTGACATATCCTTTTTCTCCGGTGCTTAGTTTAACATAATCCCCCGGTCTTATCTGACGAGAAAGAACAATATGCAAACCGGAGAATAAATTAGCAAGGGTGTCCTGGAGAGCAAGGGCAACTGCCAGTCCGCCGATTCCGAAGGCAGTAAGTAGTGGAGTTATTGATATGCCAAATACCTGAAGAATAAAAAGAATTCCAAAGAAAAGTATCAGTCCTTTTGCAAGATTAGACAATAAGGAGGTGGTAGGGAAGATGCTTCTTACTTTTTCACTATAAAGAGAGATAAACCCTCCGCCAATTTCTCCGCAGACAAGGGTTGCTGAAAGGATAAATACGGCTAAGACTGCTTTGCAGAGAATGTTTGAGATGGCCAGATCAGGAAAAAGGTAATAAATGCCCACATATAGCCCGGCCAAGGGAAACCATAACGAGAATTTTCGTCGGAGAGATTGAACAATAATTTCATCCCCCTTCCATTTTGTCCGTTTGGCTATCTTTTTAAGTTTTTTGTAGACAAACCTGTCAAAAAAGAGACCGATTAAAAACATTCCGGCTACAATAGCAACCAGCAGTAAATTTAGGCGAATAATATT
>CAZPZY010000024.1:0-1965 GCA_964591195.1 uncultured Candidatus Saccharibacteria bacterium | reverse complement strand
TGGACCGATGGGGATTTGAACCCCAGACCCCTGCTATGCGAAAGCAGTGCTCTGCCGCTGAGCTATCGGCCCGCTGGCTATAAAATTCCTTCTATTTCTTTATAGCTCTTTAATTATACAACTTTTCAAGAATTATTCCAACCACATCATCGTAGCAAAATTTTTCCCCACTGTAAAAAGGAAACGATAAGTCAGGGTAGAGGGAAGTAGAGTTGACATTGTATAAACTCTCTTTTACTTCACTTGCCGGGCTTGCCTGCTAATAAAGCAACCGGCAAACCAGCAAGATTTAGAGCAATAAAGTTTTGGTAATGTTATAATAAAAAAGAAGGAGGTTTTCGGGATGCCTCAGCATCAAACAAGGCTTGGCGCTGGGGCAGAGTCGCTTGCCTACCGATAAGAGAGGGAATTCGGGCTGTGTCGTCGTTTCTCATCCTCTCTGTTTTACATAGTTAATCTTTCATTTTCTCTTTCGCCACCTGTTTAATTTTTCGTTGAATTTTCTTTTTTTCTGCATTCTAAAATTTCAGAAATTGCTTCTATGACCACTTCTTCCCAGCATTCCAATCCAAACTCTACTTTTTTAACCTGTTCTAATTCTTCCACACTTAGTTTTTCTCCAAACTTTTTTAAGGCAATACTTTGGACATCCTTTTTAGAAATTACAAAAATATTTTTACTTCTCATAATTACTTATTGTAAAATAATTTCAAATTTATTTATTTTTGACTCCTTGTTCAGTAATTCCAAAATCCTTTTTTGAGTTTCGCTTAATTTTCTAATAT
The DNA here is from genome assembly GCA_964591195.1 of uncultured Candidatus Saccharibacteria bacterium. Classification (GTDB taxonomy): domain Bacteria; phylum Patescibacteriota; class Minisyncoccia; order Minisyncoccales; family JAGGSE01; genus JAGGSE01. The sequence continues at coordinate 1,180 of CAZPZY010000024.1, read as the reverse complement.
CAAAATGATTTTCCACCGTTAATTTCAAAACAGGTTTAGGTTTAAAACTCTCTCCGTTAATTCTTACATCTTCTACTAACATTTAATACAAACGAAGCATGTTTTGATAGAACTTTCCCCAACTCTCTAAATGCAAACTCTTTTAAGTCTGCGCAAAGAAAAGGTTTATATTTTATTCCTGTTATTTTAGCGGATAGGTCCATATTTTCCCGGTTTACGGATAATTATTTCTAATTTGTCATCTGTATTAAAAAAAAGTTGTCTGTTTGCCAAATCCCAACTTTTTCTTAATAATCGGGATCAAGGATTTTTTGATTTCTATACCAATGCTGTTTCTGCCTAAATCCCTGGCTACCTTCATTGTTGTTCCGCTTCCCACAAAGGGATCCAAAACTGTTTCCCCTTTGTAAGAAAAGAGCTTTATTATTCTATAAGGCAATTCCTCTGGAAAAGCTGCGATATCTTTTTCTAAGGGAGAGCCCGGCAATACATTATTCATTTCCCAAAGTGTCATATACCATTTATTATCCGAGAATTCTTTTTTGTCTATTTTGGAGGCGTCCCTTACTTCTTTAGGGATAGAACGGTAGTTAAATTTTTTACCTTTCTGGAAAATTATAATACTCTCCAATAAATTATCAGGATAAAAATACATTGGATAAGGATTTTGCAAGATAACTCCACTTCTTCTACTAATCCTTAAATATCCCTCTGGTTTTTTCCAAATAATTCTATCTCTATATCTAAAACCTACTTCAAGAAAAATCTTTGTAGCATCAGCGGTTATTGGGAATTTCTCTCCATTGATGAGCATATCGTCAATATTCAATACAGCAACTCTTCCTTCTTGGAGGACTCTATAAGTTTCCCGAGCAAATTTCCTTAATACCCCAAGATATTGTCCATAACTTTTAAATAATCCCTTGTAATCAAAAGGGGCATTGAAATAAGGAGGAGAAGTCACCATTAAATGAACACTGTTACTTGGTATCTCCTCCATGCTCATACAATTTCCAATTATAAGTTTGTGATAAGTAGCCATATTTTTGTTTAGGCAGCTCCTCAATTGAAACTCCTAAAGCATCGGCTATTTTCTTAAGTGTCTCTATTGTTGGATGTCGTTATGTCGGGGTGCTGGGAGTTGAACCCAGGCCGCAGCGTCCCGAACGCTGTATACTAC
>CAZPZY010000023.1:0-7652 GCA_964591195.1 uncultured Candidatus Saccharibacteria bacterium | reverse complement strand
TTGAGCCTGAATTTTTAGATTATTCTTTATATGAAATTGGAAAAGGAAGTTTGGGCCCATTTGCCCCTCCAGAGAAGGTTAAATCTTTATTAGAGGAAAAATTGAAAATTTTAAAGGCAGAGAAAGAACTTTTTGATTTAGCCCAAAGGGGGCCTAACAGATTTTATTACAAAAAAAGGATTTCGGATATTTTACAAAAAGTAGGACTAACAATTGAAGAAAGAAGAAAAATGGTAGAAAAAGAAATTGAAAAAACAAAAGAAAAATTAAAGGAAGCCGAGGAAGGCAAAATGGAAAACATTCGCCTTGAGGACTTATTTTGGGAGATTAAACAATGAGAAATTTTAGGGAAAGACCCAGAATTTTACAAAAAAAAGAGCAAAGGGAGATAGCAAGAGAAATAAAAGAACCTCCTTTAACATTTTCATTTCCTTTAAATGAGAGAAGAAAAGATGCCTTAGAAATGATTTATCATCCAGAAAAAATAAAGGAGGAAAAGGTTTTAGGATTGTTAGAAAGTGAGGACTTTGTAGAAAAAAGAATAGGAGTAGAGTTGGTTTCAAAAGTAAAAGAATTTTCAAGAGATTCTGCTGAAAAAGCCCTCTCCATTTTAGAAAGAATGGAAAATAAGGAGATTTACTTTGGTATTAAGGAAGACATTCTTGAGAGTAAAATTAGAATTTTGATGAAGGTAGATGAAAATAAGGCCTTTTCAATTATTAAAAACACTCTGAAAGAAGAAGGGATGAGAAATCTTGATATCAAAAAAGTAGCCATTAAATTGCTTGGCGAATTTGGAGAAAAAGCCCTACCTATTTTTGAAAGATTACCTGAAGATATAAGAAGGATGGAAGAAAAAACAGTTCTTTTTGGAAAACTGAAGGCATTGGCTTTAAAAAATCCTAAAGAAGCAATTTCTTTTTTAGGAGAAAATATTGAATATATAGACCCTTCTAAAATTCCCTCTCAGTTGTTTAATTTTAAGGAGGAATTTTTGCCACTTCTGGAAAAATTGGCTGAAGATAAATTTTGGAGGATTAGACTAAATACCGCCAAACTAATCTCTCATTTTCTTTCAGAAAAGAGAGGTATTTCCCTGGCTAAAAGGTTATCCAAAGATAAGGAGGATTTGGTAAGAATAGAAACAATTAAATCTCTTTCAAATTGCCAAGATTCAGAAAAGGTTTTTCCTTTAATAGAGGAACTGATAAAAAAAGAAAGGATTTATCGCTCTCTTTCTTTGAAGGATGCAACAAAAATTTTCTTTTTTACCCTAAAACTGGGAGAAAAAGGTAAAGAACTGTTAGAGGAAGTAAAAAAGAAAGAAGAAAGCCAAGAGATTCAAAAGGCAATAGAATTAGCATTTAAGATAAATAAACAAAGGAAATACTATTTAGGTTTACCCAAGTCCTTATATGCTACCCCATTTACAGAGGAGATGAAAAGGGCAGTTTCTTCTCTTTGGAAGGTAAGAGAAAAATTAGAAAGAAAATTTAAAGATGACTTTTTGGGGTTTATTATAGAAGGAAGTTTAGAAAAAGGTTATTTTGGACCAAAAAGTGATATAGATTATGCAATTATTGGAAAAGAGAAAAAGATAAAAGAAATAGAAGATGAATTTAGAAATTTCCTTAGAGGTCTAAATCTAAAACCTTGTGTAATCCTTTGGATTTCTCTTTTAGAAAATGGAAAATTAAAAACAGGAGTGCTGGAGGATTTTCTCTTTTCTGGCTTATTTTTTGGAGACAAAAAAGAACTCTTTAAGATTCAAAAGAAATTTTTAGAAGGTATTACTGAAAGAGAATGGGATGAAATAAGAGAAAAGATTATGAGAGAAAAAACCTCTCTTTTCAAAGCTGAATGGAGATTTTTTATGGACGAAGAGGAACTAACCAAATTTTCCCAGGCTGTCTCCCTTTTAAAAACACCTCCTTCTTATAAAAAAACCTTAGAAATTTTAGAAGAAAAGTTGAAAACGAAAGAAAGGAAGGGCGAAAAATAGGGACATATACATCTTCCTCTCAGACACCCTCTCTCCTATTCCCCCCAAAAAAAATTAAAAAAGACTCCCAAAATGGGAGTTCCGCGACCTTTAGTTATTTACTGCAAAGATTCTAAATAAAAACAACAATCTCTGTTCTATCTCCAAAACCTTAAAATTGAAGCCCAAAAGCCCGCTTCCCTCTCTTCTGTCTTGACCTGCTATTGCTTCTCTCATACTTTTTTCGCTGTCCTTGTTATCTTTCTGTCCTTCCTACCCTTGTCCTTGCCCTATCTCTCTATCTCTCTATCTCTCTATCTCTCTATCTATCTTTCTTTCTACTTTATACTATACTTACCTCCTAATGTCAACCTCTACTAAACCCACCCCCCAGAGAAATCTTACACGGTCTGACCGTGCAGATTTAAATTACCCTCCTTCTTGCCTCCTAAGGGGGTCTATAAGTAAATCCGAATCTCGAATATCGAAATCCGAAACCCCATAGTATAACTCGCTTCGCTCGTTAACTACGGGGCGAGCAAATTCTAAATTTTGGGATTTGCCTGCCCCGAAGGAAGCCGAAGGCTTTCCTTTGGGGTTTCGAAATTCGGATTTCGAATTTCGGATTTATTTTGGATATTGGAAATTGGGAATTGGGAATTTCACTTATAATTCCTCTGGCTGGCTTCTCTAAGTGCCTGAAGGCCAGGCAGGTTTTCTTCTTCCAAGAAAGCCAGCATTGCTCCTCCACCAGTTGAGACAAAGTCAAACTCCTTTATCAGATTATATTTTTTCAGAAGGGTGGAGGTATCTCCTCCTCCTACTATAGAGAAAGCCCGACTCCTAATAATGGCATGGGCTATTGCCAGAGAGCCCTTGGCAAACCTTTCATCCTCAAATTTTCCCAATGGTCCGTTCCAAATTACACTTTTTGCCTTGCTTATCACATCGGTAAAAACCTTGATTGTCTCAGGGCCAATATCAAGAATCTCCTCTTCTTTTCTTAACTGACCCAGAGAGGCGCTGCGGAAATATCCCTCGGTTCCATTCTTCAAAAGTATATCAGCGTCTATCGGCAAATGAAGTTTTGGATTGGCAATATCAATGCTCCGAATCATCTGAAGAACCTCTTCTTTATAGACCAGTCCATGAAGACAAAGCCCCTTGACGCGCAGGATTTTATAAGCGATTTTTCCTCCCAAAATCACATGGTCAGCCATTTGAAGCAATTTTTTTATCAGTTTGACCTTTGTTTCAAGTTTTACTCCTCCGATAATTGCCACCAAAGGAGGAAGTCGCTTTTCTACTGCCCCGGATAATGTTTTTACCTCCTCTTCAAGCAAAAGACCCATTGCTGAGGGGAGAAACCTGGGCACTCCTACAATTGAGGCATGGGCTCTATGGATTACTCCGAAGCCGTCGTTAATATAAAATTCGCCCAAGCGTGAGAGTGCTTGAGCAAATTTTGGGTCGTTTTCTTCTTCTTCCTTGTGAAATCTTAAATTTTCCAAAAGAACAATTTCTCCCGGTTTCATCTTTTGGACTGCTGCTGCAACCTTTGGACCGACGCAGTCAGGAAGAAATTTTATTGGTCTTTTTAGGTCTTTCTCTAAACTTTTGGCAACCGGTTTCAAACTTAACGACTCTACCCTTTTTCCTTTAGGCCTACCCAAATGACTCATCAAGATTATCTTGGCTTTTTTCTCAAGCAAGTAGTTTATTGTCGGAATTGTTCTGTCAATTTTGTATCCATCTAAAATCTCTCCTTTTTGACCGATATCTACATTGAAATCGCAACGCACCAAGACCCTTTTTTGGTTAAGGTCAAAGTCTCTTATTGTGTTCATCATTTTTTTAATCAATTTCTGCGAGGAGCGCCTTGAATAAAATTTGACTGACTCCTCTTCTGAAATTGATTATCAAAATATAGTTTTTAGAACCCGGTCCATCTGCCGAGTTTTTCTTCAATGACCTTTTTGGGCACAGCGTATCTCTCTCTTGATACGCTTATAATTTTTTCTTTATGACTTTTCTCTGGTTTTGGAACAGGTGGAAGGGTGACTCCTGAAAACGGTCGGGTAACAACCCCGTCAACCATCAATTTCAAATAAATATGGAATCTTGCCAAATTAACAAAATCTTCAGCAGAAAATTCCGGAGAAAACTCTCTGGCTAAACACTCGGCATCTTCTGCTCCCAAACGAAAAGAAATAATCGTTCCTACATTACCCAGAACTGCCTCTCTTACCTGCCCCAATTGGTTTAGATACTGATTTGCCAAGGTCAGGGATAATCTATATTTTCCGGCTTCTGAAAGAAGATCTATAAATGCCTTGCTGGCAAAATTTTGGAATTCATCCAGATACAAATAAAAATCCCTCCTTTGAGAGGGAGGAAGGTCAATTCTAGAAAGAATGGCTAAATAGATCTTTGTGGAAAGAAAAAGTCCCAAAATTGTAGAGTTATCCTCACCGAGACGACCCCGGGAAAGGTTGGCGATAAAGACCTTCTGTCCATTTACAATTTCCTTAAAATCAATTTTTGATTTGGTCTGGCCTAAAATGTTTCTTAATAAGGGATTATGAATTATCTTACTAATTTTATTCTTAATTACTGCCACTGCTTCTGCTTCTGGGCTATGGGAAAATCGGGGAAACTCCTGGGTCCAGAAAATTTTAACCATTGGGTCACTTATCTTCTCAATTACCGCCTTCCGATAAGAGGAATCAACCAGAAGGCGATAGATGCCCAAAATTGTTGAATTGGGATAATCAAAAAGAGCCAAGATGCAGTTTTCAAGAACATATTCTATCTTTGCAGACCAGACATCTGTCCAGATTTTTCTAAAGACGCTAAGTAAATTTAAAGAGGCCGTATAACGATAAACCGGTTTTACTCTTCCAAAGATATTGAAGGGAATGGGAAAGTTCTCATCAGCCGGGTTAAAATAAACCACCTCATTAACCCTCCTTTTTGGCACAAGGTCAAGTAATCTTTCAGCGGCTTCGCCATAGGGATCAAAAAATCCTATTCCATATCCCCGTTTAATATCCTGAAAAGCCAAATTTATTAAAAGTTCGCTTTTTCCTGTTCCTGTTTTTCCAACAATATAAATGTGCCGGCGCCGGTCCTCATTCTTTATGCCAAACCTTTTTCTTTCGTTTCTAAAACTTGTCTCGCCCAAAAATGTAATATCCTCATCTGGCATATTATTTTTGATATCTTAATCTATATTACTCCATGGGTACCTCCGGCGGTGCCTCTGCTTTTCTTATTCCTACTCTTTTTATTCCAGGAGAAGGCGCCATTATTCTGCCAGGAAAATGGAAAACACTGGCTAACTCCTCTGAACTCAAAACAAAATACCCCCATTTATAATCTCCGCCAAAAGGATATTTCGGCTCATATCTATTCTGATAAAGCCGAATTATCCTTCTTTTGCGCACATAAATCCGCCTTTTGTCAAAAAGATTAAGAGGAGGCGGGTTTATCATTTTGGTATAGGTATGGACAAGGTTTTTAAATTCGTTCATATCTGCTTCGCAGAAACTTCCCATAAATTCAAGAATCCGGCGCCAGCGGTGATAATTGTAAACCTCCTTTTTTGCCATATAAACGAATCTGATGCTTGAAACCAGAAAAAGGGCCTTTGACGCCTTTCTCTCAATAGCGGCGCATATTTCCCTTTCTCGGGGTGTCATTCTTAATTCCGGGGCTTCCAATTCTATCTTTCCTGCTCCTTCTCCTCCTTTCTTTTTGGGTCCTGTAATTAGTGTGTCTATTGCTTCAATAAATGAGGAGAAAAATGATTTCGGTTTCTCTGGTACCTTTCTTTGAGCAATTTGGTCTTTCACTCTCATCGCCTGTTGAACATATGGCTTGGCATATTTTCCGCTTATAGGAAAGGGTTTAATCTGGAACCAAATAATTTCTCCCGGCTTTAGGTCAGACATTGCCTCAATAAGGCCTGCCATCGGATCTATTCGTTTCTCTTCTTTGGTCATTACCTCGGCTTGTTTTTCCCAATTCTTATAGGTAGCAATAGGGTAAAAATCAGGTTTGGCCAAGGTAAAATCACCAGCCCTTACATCCCAGTTTTTATTTGGAATATCAGCCGGGATTGCCCGGGAATAGTCCTCAATCTCCCGCATTTCTATTCCAGGATATTGTGAATAAATGGCTGATTTCAAAACATCAATCTTATATCCCAAAAATGTCCTTAGGTAAAATCTGATTTTGCCTCCGTCTGAAACCATTTCAAATTGAAAATCAAAAACATCGGGCTTTCCCTTCCACCAGCGCTCCCAGAACCGAGCCGGTTCCCAAAACCCCTTGTGTATATTCTCCAAGACCACTTCCATTGCCTCGCTGGGCTTAACAATATCCTTAGGCAGAATAATCTCAATCCATTTAGGCACCTGAACCGTTACCCAACGGGTTTGATATCTCCACCAATACCACCACCTCCAGAAGGAATAAGGACGAGCAGAGGGGGACCAAAATAAAATCAAAAACAAAAAAAGCCAATACCATCCCGTCAAATAATGCCAGAAGTAAAACCAAACAAGATGAAGATAAAGGGGAAACTCAATAACCATAATGGCGAATTCGAAATTTAATTCAAAATGCAAAATTCAAAATTACCTTTTACCTTCCATAGTTGAAATTTATTGAAATTTATTGAAATTTGCTCGCTGTCGCTCGCGAAATTCATTGCAAATAATTTCTATCAATCAATTTCTATTAATTTCGCACCGAAGGTGCTAATTTCTATGAATTTCTATTTTATTTGTTTCGAATTTCGGATTTTCACCTGAGGTATCAGTTTGACATCTGACATAACTATTATATCAAATTCTCCTTTTCTTCTTTAGCCAGGTTACCAGGATTGGACTGGCTAAAAAAATGGAAGAGTAGGTTCCACAGCCAATTCCTATTATTAAGGTTAAAGAAAAATATCTTAGGGTTTCTCCGCCAAAAAAGAAGATGGCAAACAGAACAAGCAGGGTGGTAAAAGAGGTATTGAAAGAACGGGTCAGCGTTTGGTTTAAACTTTTATTTACTGTTTCTTCAAATGTCTGCCCTCTTGTTGTCAAAAGATTTTCTCTTATTCTGTCAAAAACAACCACTGAATCATTAATAGAATAGCCAAAAACAGTAAGAAGAGCGGTAACTATTGGGATGGTAAATGGTACCCCATAGAATTTCCCCAATAAAGAAAAAACTCCTGTAGGGATTAAAACATCGTGAAAAAGAGCCAAAATAGCAGCTAAGGCATACTGCCAGGACCTTACAGGATAGGTAAGTTTTCTAAAGGCATAGGTGATATATAAGAGTATGGCAAATAGAGCCAGGGCAGTAACCACCCATGTCTTTTCTCTTAGTTCTCTGCTGATAGATGGACCCACTGTCCTTGATTTGAACTGCTTTTCATCCAGTTTCCATTTTTTCTTCAGTGTTTGAATTATCTTTTGACTCATATCCTGGGAGAGGTTTCCTGTCCTTATCAACATTCCTTTTTCTCCGCTTGGCTGGATAATTACCTCCCCTAGGTTAAGACCGGAGAGAGATTGCTTAATTTCCGAAACCTGGGGTCTGTTATCTACAAATTGAATTTCCAAAACAGTTCCTCCTGTAAAGTCAATGCCAAATTTTAGCCCAAAAAAAGCCA
>CAZPZY010000022.1:0-7673 GCA_964591195.1 uncultured Candidatus Saccharibacteria bacterium | reverse complement strand
TTCGAAAAATTCCTAATTCGTTAATTCGCAATTCGTTAATCGAATAATGGATATCCGACTCCGTGCTCCCCGAGGCAAGAGCCTTGTCAAATCTGTTACCAAAGCGGTTAGCAAGTACAAGTAACATCTCAGTTTGAAATATTCAAAATTCTGTGTTAGAATTTAAGGCAGTTCTTCTTAAAATGAAGGTTAAAAATTTTGGAAATCTAAAATTAGAAATTTATAATAACTACCAGGAACTTTCAAAAAGGGCAGCCGAGATTTTCCTTCAGACCTGTCAGGACACCCTAAAGACAAAAGATATCTTTTCGGTCTCTCTTTCCGGGGGCAAAACGCCGAAAGGGCTTTTTGAACTCCTCTCTAAAAGATCCAGAAAAACCCTTCCTTGGACCTCTATCCATATTTTTTGGACAGATGAAAGAGCAAGAAAAGAAGATCCTGAAAGCAACTTCTATCTTGCCTGGAATATCTGGTTAAAAAATCTCGTCAATAAAATTCCTGAATTCAAGAAAAACATTCATCGGATAAAAATGGAAATGGGAATTGTAAAGGGAGCAAAAGAATACGAAAAGGAAATAAATAAATTTGCTCCTGAAGGATTTGACCTGAGTTTTCATGGAATAGGAAGCGATGGACACAGAAATGGTATTTTTCCTGATAATCAAAAAATTAACTGGAAAAATAGAATTTGGGACCTTCCCAAAAAAAGAATGGTCTACGGATACAAACTCCCTCCACAGGTTACCCCCTTTACTCAGAGGATTACCCTGACGCCCTGGTTCTTAAACAAATCAAAAAACAATGTTTTAATGGTCTCTGGACAAAAGAAGGCAAAGGTTTTGAAAAAAATTATTGGTAAAAAAAATTATAACTTCAGAAACCTGCCGGCAATAACCTTTAGAGATACTAGTGTTATTATCTTAACAACGCAATCCACATTTTCAAAAATATGAAAAAGGTTGTCTTGTCAGGATTTAAGGGAGATGCCGCTGGAAGGCATTACAATCAAATCTTACTGGAAATGGCAGAAAAGGGAAAGATTGAACTAATCTGCACCGATTTCGGACAACCAAAGAATGTTTTAGATAAGCCGCCGGTGGAAGAAATAGAAAGATTGATAAAATCAAGGAAGGTGCGCTATTTAGATCTGGAAAATCCAGCCGATTATCAGGAGTATAAAAACCTCTCCGATATTGATGTGGTGTTTATTATAACTCCCGACATTACCCACTGTCAAGTGGCTAAGGATTTCTTGGGGAAAGCAAAAAGGATATTCATTGAAAAACCCTTAGACGCGATTCTAAGAAATGTCAAGGTTCTGGAGGACTTTCCTAATGTAAAAAAGGTTGTTTTTGGCTACGACCACTATCTGGCAAAATCATACTATTTTCAGGTAAAGACCGACCAGTGGCTAAAAAAAGAAATTATTGGCGACCTCACGGAAATTGAATTCCGGCTTTTAGAACCGGATGTCATTCCTCCCCACCGAATAAAGGCTTTAGACAGAGGAATGATTTACGATTTCTTTCCTCACGGGCTTGCAGTAGTGGCTGCTATCCCCAGCCCCTTTGCCTATCCTGATACAGGTATTCTAAAAAGAATTAAATTAAACCGGGTATTGGTTGCCAAGTACCGCAGGTGCAAGATAACCGGGACCAGTTTTGTAAAAATTGATTTTGAAATTCCCTACAAAAGAAAAAGCATATTCTGTCAGGCAATCATTGGAAAGGGAGTGGGAAAGGAATTTGAAAAAAGTTTAAGAATCGGAGGTTCAAAAGGAGAAATTTTCGTTGATATCCAAAACTACCATTATTCAATTTTTGATGAAAAACAGAAAAAAATTAAAGAAGATACCCTACTCTATAACTACGAAAAAGCATTTTTATCAGCCGCCTTAGATTTTGAAAAGAGCGTTGGTCAAATTCCCGGAGCCCTTCCCTTTGAGGCGGCAAAAGAGATTCTTTATATCTTAGACGAAGCCAGATGGCGCAGCGAGCCCCGGGGAAAACCGCCGATATACAAGGTAGGAACATCAGCCGCAGAGATAATAGAACTTATTAAAAAGAACCTCTAACCTATCTTCTCTTTTAAATATCTTTTGAATTCCTCGGAAAAATCAGGAGAGGAAAGGGCAAACTCAACCACTGTCTTCAAATACTCCATTTTATTGCCCGTGTCATAGTATCTACCATTTTTTATTTCGCAGCCATAAACAGGATAACCACTCTTAATCAATTGATTGATGGCATCGGTCAGCCAAATCTCTTTTCTTCTGCCGGGCTTCAATTTTCTAATAATATCAAAAATTTCACGCGGCAATATATATGCACCGTGGGCGGCAAAATTAGAAGGGGCCTGATCCGAAGAGGGTTTCTCAATAATGCTTTTTATCTTAAAAATATTTTCCTCAAGAGGAGATACCTCGGCTATGCCATAACGGGAAACCTGGGTTTTATCTTTAATCTGTATCATTGAAATCACTCCGCCCTTGTACCTTTCAAAAACCTCAATCATTTGGGCAAGACGAGGCGGGTTAGCCCTGATAAACTCATCTCCCCACATCACAGCAAAATGCCGGTCGCTTATAGCCGGTTCAGCCATAAGCACCGGCATAGCGTTTCCGTAATACCTGCTTTTCTGGCGGATATAAATAAAATTGGCTAATTGAGCAATTTTTCTAATCTGCTCCAATTCTTTAATCTTCCCGGCCGATTCTAAAAACTTTTCAAGTTCAAACGACCTGTCAAAATGGTCTTCAATTGCCCTTTTCTGCCATCCGGTAATAATAATTACATCCTTGATACCTGAAGCCACCGCCTCTTCTACCACATACTGAATAACCGGTTTGTCCAAAACCGGAAGCATCTCTTTAGGCAGGGCTTTTGTTTGGGGAAGAAACCTTGTTCCCCACCCAGCCGCTGGAATAACTACCTTTTTAATTTCCATAGAGAAAATCTAAATTCTTCGGTTCCGACCTCTGGGGCTTTTCAGAGCGTATTTCTGGCACATTCCTGTAATTCTTATTTTTAACCCAGCCCGAGGTTGTATAATAGTAGCAAAAACCGCCCATTTCTTCAATCTCTTTATAGTTAGACAGACATTTCTTTGAAACCCAGTTGGCTATTTTCAGTTCTTGAGAAGAAGGATTAATGGTGGTATGAGCATAAAACGGAGGAATGGGAACATAATCCCCCTTCTCGGCTTTTATATAATAAACATCCTCAACCTTTCCTTTATTATGTTTTTGAAAAAGAAATATGCCCTGACCGGAAAGTACAATGTATAACTCTCCGTATTTGCCAAAATGAGAATGTCCCTTTGTCTTAACGAATTCCTTGCCCAAAAGGCGAGAAGGGATAACAGTAATGTCATATCTCAAGTCATCTTTCTCCTTTATCCCTCGGTACATATAATACAGGGGAACATTGGGGGCTCTTTTAGCCCATTCTCGGTCAAAAAGCACCTTCCTCATCTCGTCTAAATATCTTATTTGGGGCTTATTAGGAATCATCTTGTCAAAATCCTCTTTTTGTCTCAATATACCAGTTGCTAATTCCAGAAAACCTCTTGGAGGCATCGGGTATTATGCCTATTTTTACTCCCTTAACCTCTTTTGATAAAAAGTAAAATTCAGCCGGATTGTATAAGAAAACCGCCGGAGCGTCTTCAAGGATTATATCCTGAAGTTGTTCGTATTTCTGAGCCCGCACCTCTGGGGAAAGGGTGGTTCTTCCTTCAATCAAGAGTTCATCTGCCTTCTCATTCTTATAATAAGCCAGGTTAAGCCCAAAGGCAGTTTGGGAAGAATGCCAAAAGGGAAAAGGGTCAGGGATCTTTCCCATACTCTCCCCGAATAAAAGAGCCTGGTAATTATGTGACTTTATCTCTCTTTCCAGATCACTTATACTCAAGGTGTTTATGGTTACCTCAAAACCGAGTTTTTCCCATTGCTCCTTTATAAGAAGGGCTGTTTTCTTGAGAAGGGGCTGGTCAGCGGTTGTAAGGGTAAATTGAAGGGGAATAACCTCCTCCTCTTCCTTAAAGCATATCTCATTTAGTTTTGTCCTTGTCCCCTTTCCGACAAAACCGCTACATTTAATCTGGTGTCCAACAATTTTAGAAATATCCTCTTTGTATTTTTCTTGAAACCTTATCACCGCCTTCTTTGTCAAAACGCCAAAATTCCCAGTAATCTTACCCAGAGGATAAATGTCCTTATCCCGGGCTAAACACTTTTGAAGTTCTTCAACCTCCTTTCCCTTATCTCCGGGACCTAATGACTTGGTCAAGCGGAAGGCCGGCTCCTTCTTAACAATTTTAACCCGCTTCCCTTCTCTCTCAACATAGCCGGCATTGGCTAAAATTGTCTTTGCCTTCTCCAAATCAAAGGAATAGGTGGTTGAAGGACTCTTAAATCCATAAATATGAGGCAAAAGAGGAGAATTGACAACTTCTCCCTGATTGTCTATAACCTTTTCTAAAATCTCTTTCTTGTCTGTGGCCCAATTCAATGCCTTTCTTACCTCTTTGTCAGAGAAAAACTCTGCCTTTTGAGGGTTAAAAAATACGGCAAAATACCTTGGCAGTAAAAAGCGAAATTTGTTCCACTTATCCTCATTGGTTATTTCAACAGGTTTGGTCAAAACCCCTCCTGAAACCTGACCGCTGTTTATCGCCTTTATTAAATCATCCTGGGAATCAAAAAATCTAAATGAAATTTGAGGAATGTGAGGAACCCCGCCGTAATACTTCCTATTGGCAACAAGGTCAAGCGAAGAAACCTGTCCCTTATCATCGCGGGAAAGATTCAGAAACTGGTAGGGTCCGGAGCCAACAGGCTCCAGATTAAAACTTACCAAGGGAAAGTTTTTTGCTGAGACATCCTTCCAGATATGTTTTGGTATAATTTTAAGCGTCGCTCTTTCCAAAAAGGGACCGTAGGGACTTTTCAATTTAAATTTCACCCTTTGGCTATCAATCTTCTCAACTTCTACCCCCAGCCAATCGGCAAAAAAGGGACTTTTGATTTCAGGATTCTGAATTGTCTTGACAGTAAAAACAACATCGTCGCTTGTTATCTTTTCGCCGTCAGACCAAAAGATATTATCTTTTAGTTTGAATTCATATACCTTCCCTCCCTCAAGCACCTTGTATTCCTGAGCAAGGTCAGGGACAATCTCTCCTTTATCGTTGTATTTCATCAAACCTGAAAAAACAAGTTCAATTATGTCGCGGTCAACATCAGAACTTCCGTAAACAGGGTTGATAAACTGGGGATGACCCACTTCGCCTTCAATAAAACTGCCACCAGTTGCTGGAACAATTCTGGTATTCTTGAGATATAAATCCCTTAAAAGGAAAACAGAGGAGCCAAAGAATAAAAAGAAAAAGAACAAAAAGGCAACCTTTTCCCTTTTGCCTAAAAGGCTGAAAAAACTGCCCCAGCCATTTGGGGTTAAAAGTTTTTTAATTCCCTTAATATTATGTCTCATTTAGAAAAAAAGAATGCCAGATAGGGCTAAAAGTATAAACACAACCAGCAAAACCCAGGTAGCCAGAAAGAGTTTTTTCTGAAGACCACGCTGGGTTGAATAAAAACCGCTCTCCGAGCCAAAAGCAGAACCTAAGGCCGTCCCTCTCTGTTGGAGAAGGATAAAAACAATCAGCAAAACCGCTACTAAAATTTGGCAAATTGACAAAAAATCTTTCATATAATTTATGATAACCAGCCAAAAACAGTGCTTGTCAACCAAACAATAATGGTTGTTCCAAAAAGAGGCAAAAGCCCTTGAATCTCAAACTCCTGAAACAGGACAGCCACTAGCCAAACCAAAAACATATTTATCACAAATCCGAACAGCCCCAGGGTCAAAACCCTTAACGGAAAGGCAATAAATCTTAACACAGGCCTGAGAAAAAAATTAAACAACCCCAAGGTCCCTCCGGCCAAAATAAGAATCTGCCAGTTAGAGGCAAGAGGGACGCCCAAAAAAGAACTTTTCCCAGGAATAATTCTCAAAGAAACCCCAGACAGGAAACTAACCGCCAAAAAAACTCCCAAAATTCCAGCAATAATCTGAAGTAAAATCCCTTTCATACTAGTTATCTAACATACCACAATCTGCTCATTTTGGCAACAGGCCGGTTTCCTCCTCCTCCTCTTTGAGGGGGAATTTAGAGAAATCCCTCTCTCCCTCCAAAAGAGAAAGAATAATAACAGATGTAGCTGTAATAAAAGTTAGCCCCAAGGAAAAGAAAATAACATTTGAAATAAATTGGTTGATTTAAACATAAATTTTTTTTATTATTTAAGTGTGAAAATAAGTTTAGAGCCGGGGAGGCCTTTTAAGGCAATGGCGTGGTTATTTTTATTTTAATTGAAAAGGAATGCCTCCTTAGTTAATAAAATAAAAAATGGTGTTTAAAGAAAACCAGATAAAAAGAAAAGCAGAGGTTCCTTCATCTCAAGAGAGAAAAGAGAAAGGGGAAAAAATAATAATTATAGATGAAAAAGATATAGAGGTAGTAAGAGGAAATCCTGTTCATTTAAGGATAAAAGAAGAAAAGGCAAAAGAGGTAGGGATTAACCCAGAAAGGTATTCCAAAGAGATTACAAAAGAGGATATAGAGAAATTGGTAAATGAAACCTGTGAAAGAAATAAAAATTTAGAAAAAGAGTGTCTCTTAATTTGCACAAAAGACCTTCAAACAAAGCTTTCTATTTTTAAGGCCTCTTTTGACCTCTTAATAGATAAAATTTCTAAATTCACTCATTCTCAACTTTCGTTAGAAGGAAGAATGGGGTATTTAGAAGGATTTGGTTTTTGTGAATTAAAAGAGGAGAATGAAAAAATAAAATTAAAGAAAATAGATCCACTTCTGCCCGGTGGATATATTATTTCTCCTCTAATTTTAGAAAGGGATATTTTAGAAATCACAAGTGAGGTAACTGGAGTGCCCTTAGAAAAATTAGAGAAAGATTTGACAAAAGTATCTCGTGCTTCTCCCCAAGATTTTGTAGAGGTTATGTATGGAATCTCTCCCTCATGGAAAATTATGAGTTCTACTACTCACAAAGAAATGGTTAGCCCTGTCTCTTTTAAACCTTCTTTACCTCTCAAGATTGGTTTTACCTCAATGGACACTATTCATGAAATGGTTCATTTGGAGTCTTCCTTGCCAAAGAAGAGCATTTACACAGAAGGAGAGGCGGTATTGGCAGAAATAAATGGAGGAAAAAAATTGGCTGAAAAATGGAAGGATATTTTTATAAGACAGAGTGCTGATTTGGCAGCAGTCTTGATGCCGGCAATCTGGCTAGGAGAGTATCTCTACAAAAACGGAGAGAAAGATACAGAGGTCATCAGATTTTTGCAAAAATCTTGTGGTCAAGAAGAAATCCTTTTAGATGAACTCTTTGGAGAAGAATGGGACCAAGGAATAATAGATGAAGAAAAATTTGAAAAAAGAAGAAGGTACTTCGCCAGGGCTTATGAGATTGCAAAATTTTTTGGAGAGAATGTAAAGGTCTCTAAAATTTCTGAGGAAGATTGGTGGGAGCTTTTTAAATCAAGGGTGAGAAAGAAAGGAGATTATAAAAAACTCTTTAAACATCCCCTTGAGCCTGAATTTTTAGATTATTCTTTATATGAAATTGGAAAAGGAAGTTTGGG
>CAZPZY010000021.1:6353-8731 GCA_964591195.1 uncultured Candidatus Saccharibacteria bacterium | reverse complement strand
AGAAAACTCTCTCGAAAAATTTTGAAGGAGGTAAAAAAGAAGATTGAGAAGAATTCTCTAAGGTTAAGATTGGCAGTGGTTCAGGTGGGGAAAAATCCCGTCTCTGAGGTTTATATTAGAAACAAGTGTCGGGCGGCCAAGAAGGTGGGGATGAAATTTAAGGTTTATCGTTTTGCCAGCGGACTGGAGACAGAGAGGTTGAAAGAAGAAATAAAAAAGATATGCCAGAACCCTAGAAACTCAGGAATAATTATTCAGTTGCCTCTACCTAAGAAATTTTCTCAAGAGGCCCTTTTGAATTTGATTCCTTGGAAAAAAGACATTGATGTTTTATCAAGCGGGGCGCTAGGAAAGTTTTATCAAGGAAGGTCAAAGGTTATTCCTCCAACCGTAGACGGCATTTTGGAGATTTTGGAGGGCTACAAGATTAGACTGAAGGGGAAGAATGTGGCAGTGGTAGGAGCGGGCAAACTGGTGGGACTTCCTCTGTCCATAGAATTGATTAGAAGGAAGGCGACCATTTCAATTCTGAACGAGTTTACCAAAGACCCATCTTCTTTTACAAAGAGGGCCGACATCTTGATTTCCGGAGTTGGAAAACCCGGCTTGATAAGGGGAGACATGGTCAAAAGGGGAGTGGTAGTTGTTGATGCCGGGACAAAGATGGTGCAAGGGAAATTAAAGGGCGATGTTGACTTTCAATCGGTTTCTAAAAAAGCAGGTTATATTACTCCAGTCCCCGGAGGCGTGGGTCCTCTGACCGTTGCCTGTCTTTTGAGAAATTTAGTGAAACTTAATTTAAACCGCTGACTATTTTCTTTGTTGGTGCGGTTATACAGCCAATCTTGGACTTTATTCCGGTTATGATTTGGCTATATAACAAAATTAACCTTGATGAGGATTCTCTAGGTTGTTTATGATTTCACAATTATTCTATCAAAAGGTCGATTTTAGCCTTTACAAAAATCAATAACTTTATACGAAGACGTTATGGAGATAAAAGAATTATTAAAAACAGCCAGAGAAATCTGGGGTGATCAACACCTGTCTCTTTCTCAAATTATAGTAAGTATGGGTAAGGTTTTTGGCGATATATGTCGATGGGAAAGAAACTACGGAAGAGACAAAGCTACCCATACCGATGAAGAATTGAAGAAAGAATTAGGCAATATTATTTTCTCAACTATTAGATGGTGTGATGATTTAGGATACAATCCTGAGGAGTGCATTCGTTTGTCTATTGATTGCCAAAAGGAATTGAGTGAGGAATTAAAAAAGGAAGGAAGATTATAGTTCGCCAGGGCCGACTTTTTCGTTATCACTCGGCCTTTTGCTGCCATAATATGATGAACAATAAAATCTTAATCATAAGTTTGGTTATATTTTTCATCTGCCTTATGGGTAAGATCCTTTTGTGGCAGAGATTATCTGAACCTCCTATTCCTCCAGCAGTTGCAGAAATCTCCAAAGAGAATGCATTAGAATTGGCAAATCAATCTCTTGGGAAGAAGTGCAATGTCAGTTTTTCTCAAATTGAAAGAGTAGGTTGGACTAAAGCGCCGGATATTGAAAACTTAAAAAGGGAGATTTGTCCAACAATAGATAAGTATAATGAGAGTGAAATATGGAGAGGTAAAGTCCCTTTAGATGAGAATATAGAAATTGTTGCCCTTGTAGGAGTTTATGGAAAATTTGTGTGCCTCTATGGTTTAGACAAGAGAGCGGCTCCCGGGATAATGTCCGTGGATGAGGCTTGCCTGCAATCTTTCGCTAAGCCGTCTGTTGCTAATCCGGCTGCAGTTTATTGTGAAAAATTAGGATACAAGGACGAAATAAGAACTGACCCTAAAACTAAAGGACAATATGGAGTATGTATTTTCCCTGATGGAAGTGAATGTGAGGAGTGGGCTTTTTATAGAGGAAAATGTGGACAAAAATTTACCTTTTGCAAACAACAGGGATTTAGGATAGAGAATAGAATTGACAATATGGGTACTTGGAGTGCAGAATATGCCGTTTGTGTTTTTGATGATGGTTCCGAGTGCTTGGAACAAGATTATTTTGATGGCAAATGCAGTCCTTCTGAATGTAAAAAATGGAAAATGTCAGAAGGTGGGTGTGTAAAATCTCAATGATTTTTGCCTGTCTTCACCTCAAATTACTTTGCAGTCTTGATTTTGACTCCGTCAAAACTCGCCTGACATCTGATTTAATGGCTTTTTGCCAGTCATCTGATTGGCGGCGCGGCTCGGCTCTTATGATTCTCTCAAGGTTCGAAAGTCAGGTTTTTGTGCCGGAGGAGGGAGTTGAACCCTCAAGGGCTTGCGCCCACGGCATTTTGAGTGCCGCGTGTTTACCAAATTTCACCACTCCGGCCT
>CAZPZY010000021.1:0-6253 GCA_964591195.1 uncultured Candidatus Saccharibacteria bacterium | reverse complement strand
TGCGCCCACGGCATTTTGAGTGCCGCGTGTTTACCAAATTTCACCACTCCGGCCTGAAATAAAGTTCAAAGCTCAAGGTTCAAAATTTAAACCTACATCTTCCTCTTGGGTTTTAATTCAAATCTCAAAACTACAAATTAAATGCAAAATGCAAATATCAAAAATCAAAATGAAAAATTAAAATGTAAAAAAGAATTATTTCTTTCCTTTAAGGGTTAATACACTTGCGCCAATTACTTTTGATATTTCATCTGCTTCTTTTAAAAGCTGCTTTGTCTCTGCTTTGAACTCGGGCATGCTTTCTCTTATTAGGATTAACCAGTATTTTGTTTCATTGGCTGATTTTAGCGCAATCTCAAAGAAACGAAGGTAATCCTTTCTTGAACTGGATGACTTAGCCTCAACCACATTAGCTCCAATTGAAGTAGCTGACCGAATTAACTGATCGATTATTGACCAAAGTATTCTTTTAACTTTCATTTTCTCACAAAATTTCAGAATCCTTATTGAAAACCTGATTAATCTTCTAATGAAATCCTCTTTGAATTTTTCTTTTTCATTTTGCATTTTGCATTTTGATTTTTGATTTGGTTTAGCTTTGAATTTTGGTCATTGTTTCGAAGTTCGGATTTTTATCTAACATTTGGCATCTAGGCACTTTATCTTTATTTTGCCATATTTTTTTCAAAATCGCAATTTTTATTGCTGCATTTTATTTTCTTTCCTTTTTCAACCAAGGGTGAACCGCACTTGGGGCATTTTTCTATTTCGTTTTTTGAATTTTTACAGGGTTTGTCCCATAGGGCAAAGTCACATTTCGGAAATTGGTCGCAGGCGTAGAAAATCTTTCCCTTTTTTGTCCTTTTTTCCACTATTTCTCCTTTGCCGCATTTAGGACATTTTATTTTTAGGCTACTTTTTTCCAATGGTTCAGTATATTTACATTTGGGAAATTGAGAACAGGCATAAAATTTTCCATATCTGCCCATTCGCAAAAGAAGAGCCGAGCCGCATTTTGGGCAGATTTTTTCCGTTTTTTCAACATTCTTTTTTACCAACTCATATTTTTTCTTCAGGTTTTTTTCAAATGGCTGATAAAAACTTTTGACCATATCAGTCCATTCTCTTTTTCCCTGGGCGATTTCATCTAATTCCTCTTCCATTTTTGCCGTAAAGCCGATGTCCACGATTTCTGGAAAATGCTTTACCAAAATATCATTGACCGTTTTTCCAATCTCGGTGGGCTGAAATCTTTTTTTATCGTTTTTCTCAACATAGTTTCTCTCCTGAATTATTGAAATTATTGGAGCGTAGGTTGACGGTCTACCAATGCCGTTTTTCTCCAACTCTTTTATTAGGGTGGCTTCGGTATAGCGGGCAGGCGGCTGGGTAAAGTGCTGGGAGGAGATTAATTTTATTAACCTTAGGGGCTCGTTGACCTCCAAGGGCGGAAGTTGGTTTTCTTCGTATTTTAGGGGATAGACCCTCAAGAACCCCTCAAACCTTAATATCTGTCCGGTTGCTCTAAGGGTATAATTGCCTGCCTTGATCTCAATTGTGGTGGCGTCAAAAATAACTGGCTTCATTTGGCAGGCGATAAATCGGCGCCAGATTAAATCGTAGAGTTTTAGTTGATTTTTATCTAATTTGGAAGACAACATTTCCGGTTTGTTGTCTGGGTATGTAGGTCTTATGGCTTCATGGGCTTCTTGGGCTGTTTTTGACTTGGTTTTGTATTTTCTGAATTGATAATAATTCTCTCCGTAGTTTCTAACAATAATCTCCCTTACCTTGTTCAGGGCTAGATCCGAGATGTTTAAGGAATCAGAGCGGTGATAGGTAATTTTTCCATTTTCATAAAGTTGTTGAGCAAGCTGCATTGTCATTCTTGCCGGCCAGTGGAATTTTTGCCAGGCAGTTTGCTGAAGGGTTGAGGTGATAAAAGGCGGAAGCGGGTTTTTTTTGACCTCTTTCTTTTCAATCTTCTCAACCCGGTATTCAAGCTTTTCTAAATTTTTAACATCTTTTTCTGCCTCTTCTTTTGATTTAATCCCTAATTTTGGGATTGCCTTTCCGTTTTTCTTGACTAAAATTGCCTTGAATCTATTGAGGGATGAACCTGACAAGGTCTGCTGGGGATGTTTTGTTTTTTTCAAAAGGGCTTCAATAGTCCAATATTCTTGAGGGAGGAAGTTTTGGATTTCTCTTTCTCGGTCAACAATCAACCTTACCGCTACTGATTGGACCCTTCCGGCTGACAGCCCCCGGCTCACCTTTTTCCATAGAAATGGACTTAATTTATATCCAACAATTCGGTCCAAGATCCTTCGCGCTTGCTGGGCGTTGACCAAATTCATATCAATGCCTCCAGGATTCTTAAGGGCTTTTTCAATGGCGGGCTTGGTTATTTCATGAAATACTATCCGCTGATATTTTTTGTCCTTGTTTAGATTTAAGACCTGAACAAGGTGATAGGCAATGGCTTCTCCTTCTCGGTCAGGGTCAGTGGCAAGGATAACAAGATTTGTTTTTTTTACCTCTTTTCTTAATGTATTTACGTTCTTTCTTGCCTTGGCAGGAATGACATATTTTGGCTGGAAATTGTGTTCAATGTCCACTCCAAATTCGGCTTTGGGAAGGTCGCGGACATGACCCAAAGAAGAAACAACCCTGTATCCCGGTTCTAAAAACCTGCTGATGGTTCTTGCCTTTGTAGGACTTTCCACTATTATTAGTTTCATAGATTGTATTTATCTTGCCAACAAGAGCCATCTGATTGGCTCTGAGCCCACTTTTGACGTTAGCGGGCAAGGGTAAAGGTGTTTCCTTCCAGATTTCTTATTCTTCCTTCTACTTCTAAAGCAGAGAGATTAGCAGCAACAACCGAAGCAGGAAGACCTGTCTTCTTGATGATTTCATCAATGTCTAATGGTCCTGTTTTTAGTTTTTCCAAGATTAGATATTCCTCTCTGCTTTTTCCTTTTGTTTGTTCCTTTCCCTCAGGGATTTTTAGGTTTAGATTTAGTTCTTTCAGGATATCCTGGGCATTTTCAATCAGTTTTGCTCCATTTTTTATAAGATAATGGCATCCCCTGGAGTTGGGAGAATGAATGGGGCCTGGCAGGGCAAATACTGGCCTTTTCTGTTCCTTTGCGTAATTGGCAGTGATAAGGGCTCCTGATTTTTGCTTTGCCTCAATTACCAGTGTTCCTAATGACAATCCGGAGATAATTCTATTCCTTTGGGGAAAGGTAAATTTATTTCCCCGGGTGCCCGGGGGATATTCGGACAGAAGGCAACCTCCTGTTTCAATTATCTTTTCAGCCAGTTTGATATTGTCTCTTGGATAAATACTTCTTTCATCCAGCCCTGTGCCCAAAACAGCAATGGTTCTTCCTTTTTGTTCAATTGTTGCCTTGTGGCTGGCAGTATCAATGCCCGGGGCTAATCCAGAGACAATCGTCAGCCCTGCCCGTGAGAGAGCACTGGCAATCTCAAAGGTAGCACTTTTCCCATAGGCAGAACAGAGCCGCGTTCCTACCACTGCAAGACAATTTTCCTTTGGCAGAATTTTGCCGCGGTAAAAAATTACCCTCGGCGCATCTTTTATTTTTTTCAGTAAAAGGGGATAATTCTTATCGTTTATTGAAATTTTTTTTATCCCGCTTGTCATTGCTTTTTATACAATTTAAGGGTTTTTCTTGTCAAACAGGAGAAGTTGTTTTAAAATATAGTATTAGGAATTAGACACGTTATTTACAATATTCAATCGCTCGGAAGGATAATTTTTAGGAACCGCTCGCTCTAAATATTCTATTGCAAGGAAGGATTCTGAGCTGGCGAAGGAGGAGATTCGTACATATAATAATACTATGCCAGAGAAGATGTCTAAAGGTCAAGTTAAACAGCGGATTGAGAAACTAAAGAAGTTAATTTCTCATCATCGTTATCTCTACCATGTATTAGACCGCCAGGAGATTTCTTCTTCTGCTCTGGATTCCCTCAAACACGAACTCTATAAACTGGAGCAGAAATATCCTGAATTTATTACCCCTGATTCTCCTACCCAAAGAGTGGCTGGAAAGCCCCTGAAGGGTTTTAGAAAGGTCAGGCACAAGGTACCGATGCTTTCAATTGAGGATATCTTTGACCAAGAAGAGCTACGGGATTGGGAGAATTATCTCCGAAAACTGAAGCCTGAGTATTATCCTTTTGAGTATTTTGCCGAACTAAAAATAGACGGATTCGGCATTTCTCTTATTTATGAAAAAGGAAATCTTAAGGTCGGCTCAACCCGGGGGACAGGAACAGTAGGGGAGGATGTCACCCAGAACCTAAAAACGATTGAATCTATTCCTCTTAGATTGGAACTTCACAGAAAACTTCCCTCAAAAGAGATTGAAGAGAAGACAAAGCGGTTAATTAAGGAATCAGAAATAGAAATTCGGGGCGAGGTTTATATGGATGTAAAGGACTTCCAGCGTTTGAATGAAAAGTTGAAAAAAGAGGGTAAAAGAACATATTCCAATCCTCGGAATTTGGCTGCCGGTTCTATTAGACAATTAGATCCCCGGCTTGCCGCTTCTCGGCCCCTGAAGTTTCTTGCCTATGACATTGTCACCGACCTGGGCCAAAAGAAGCACTCCCAAGAGCACGAAATTTTGCCAGCCCTGGGATTTAGAACAAACAAATCAAAAATCTGCAAGAACCTTGATGAGGTGATTGATTTTTGGAAGAAAATTGAGAAAGAGAGAAACCAGTACCCATTTGAAATAGACGGAGTGGTGGTAATGGTAAATGACAACTATCTTCTTGAACAGTTAGGTGTGGCTGGCAAGTCGCCGCGGGGAATGAGGGCTTTGAAATTTTCTCCCAAGCAGGCAACAACCATCTTAAAGGATGTGAAGTTTCAGGTAGGGAGGACTGGGGCAGTAACCCCAGTGGCTATTCTGGAGCCGGTGGAGGTCTCGGGTGTAAAAATTACCCGCGCTACCTTGCATAATGAGGACGAGATAAAAAGATTGGGGGTAAAAATTGGCGATACCGTTATTGTAGGTAGGGCGGGGGATGTTATTCCTGAGGTGGTAAGGGTATTGCCCGAATTAAGAAGTGGGAAAGAAAAGAAAATTCGTTTTCCTCAGAGATGTCCTGTTTGCGGAACAAAACTTGTCAGGCCAGAAGGTGAGGCGATTTGGCGTTGCCCCAATTTAGATTGCCCTGCCAGAAAAAGGGAGTACTTCTATCACTTTGTTTCCGCTTTTGACATACTGGGCATAGGACCAAAGATTATAGACCGATTTTTGGACGAGGGATTGATTTTTGACCCGGCTGATTTGTTCTTATTAAAGGAAGAGGATGTTTCACATCTGGAAAGATTTGCTGAAAAGTCAGCCCAGAATCTTATTTCGGCAATTCAGTCAAAAAAAGAAATCTCCCTCCCTCGGTTTATTTGGGCATTGGGAATTAGAAATGTGGGTGAGCAGACCGCCATTGACCTATCAGAGCACTTTGGCTCATTGGAAAAATTAAAAGAGGCCTCATTAGAGGAACTTCAGAAGGTTCCGGATATAGGACCTGTGGCGGCAGGGTCAATAAAGGACTTCTTCCGAGAAAAGAGGAATCTGAAACTTATTGAGAAACTGAAAAGGGCGGGGGTGAAAATAAAGCAAGAAAAAGGTATTTCTCCTGGCAAGAGAGAGAAGAAGGGGCAATCCCTGAAAGGGAAGATATTTGTTCTGACAGGGGGGCTTGAGACAATGAGCCGAAATCAGGCAAAGGAGAAAATAAGAGAGGCAGGAGGAAGGGTTTCCGAGTCGGTTTCGAAAAAGACAGATTTTGTGGTTGTAGGCGAAAATCCGGGCTCAAAGTACGAGAAGGCAAAGCGTCTGGGAGTAAAAATTATCAACGAAAAGGAATTTTTGAAACTGCTAAATAGTAGTCGCTAGCCAATTTGGTAACAGATTTGCTGAGGCATCTTGCCTCGGGGAGCACGAAGTCGCGGTAAGTAGTAAGAAGTAGTTTATTCCCAGGCGCTTCTATATCTCGCCGAGCCTTACAGACCTTTTTCTAAAACGCAAACCTATTCTGGGGCTCGGCTGCGATATGCTCCACCTCGACAAGAATGCCTCAGCAAGGAAGTTATCAAAAATATCTGATTACATTTCTATTTTTGTCTTGGTTGGCAAGCGGGCATTGGCTACAGCCATTGCCCTTTCTATTCCCTGATTTAGAGCAATTTTCAATACCTTAATTG
>CAZPZY010000020.1:0-8836 GCA_964591195.1 uncultured Candidatus Saccharibacteria bacterium | reverse complement strand
TTTAGACCCAGTGCAATTTTCAACAAAAACCAATATCTCCATAATTTTGTTCTTTATCTAACCACTTCAGTGACAATTCTTGATAATTTACTTGCTGAGGTATCTTGTTGAGGTGGAGCATATCGCAGCCGAGCCCCAGAATAGGTTTGTGCTTCAGAAAAAGGTTTGTGAGGCTCGGTCAGATTTTGGAAGCGCCTGGGAATAAACTTCTTCTTACCGCTTAGGCGACTTCGTGCTCCCCGAGGCAAGATGCCTCAGCGAATTTGTTACCAAAGTGGTTAGCAACTACAGATTATCTTTTAATTACGGCCTTTATCTTTTTAATTGTTTCGGGGTTTGCCAGGGTGGAGGTATCTCCGAGGTCCTTTTCTCCAGTTAACAACTTTTTCAAAATCCGCCTCATTATCTTTCCTGACCTGGTTTTCGGCAAATCCTCCACTAGATAAACCTCCTTGGGCAGGGCGATAGGTCCTATCTGTTTTCTGACCTGAAGAACCACCTCCTTCTTAACCACTTCGCTTGTCTTATTTCCCTTATAAACGACAAAAACCACAGGCACCTCTCCTTTTATTTCATCCTTCTTGCCCACCACTGCTGACTCTGTAATTTCAGGATGCATATTAACCGCTGATTCCAATTCGCCTGTTGTTATCCGGTGCCCCGCCACCTTAATCACATCGTCCATTCTTCCGACAATTCTAATCAACCCCCTTCTATCTTTGTAGGCGCTGTCAGAGGTAAAATAAATTCTTTCTCCGTATTGAGCCCAGTAGGTTTTTTTATACTTTTCTGGATTCTTGTAAACACCCCTCAAAAGACCCGGAGCAAAAGGAGGTAAAAGCACCAAACTTCCCTGTTTTCCCGGAGGGCAGGATCTTCCTTTCCCATCTAAAATATCAAATCTCGTACCCGGAAATGGCAGACCTGTAAAGGTGGGCTTAAAAGGACCTATTCCCGGCAGCGAGGTTATTAAAATTCCTCCCGTCTCTGTTTGCCACCAGGTATCAAGAAGTGGACATCTTTCTTTCCCTACATTTTTGAAATACCAATGCCAAGCCGCTGTATCAATTGGCTCTCCCACTGATGCCAGAATTTGTAGGGTATCCAGTTTGTGTTTTTTCAGGTATTTCTTGCCGTATTTTTCAAACATTCTGACTGCCGTGGGAGCGGTATAAAAGGTGGTTACTCCATATTTCTCAATAATTTGAGCCCAGCGATCTGGAGTAGGCCAGTCCGGCGCTCCTTCAAACATAATAAAAGTTGCCCCATTTAATAAAGGACCATAGCATGAATAGGTATGCCCGGTAATCCAGCCAATATCTGCCGTTGACCAAAAAATATCATCCATCTTGAGGTCAAAAATCCACCTTGTCGTCCAGTATGCCTGAACCGTATAACCACCGCAGACATGAACGGTGCCTTTGGGCTTGCCTGTGCTTCCGCTGGTATATAATATGAAAAGAACATCCTCGGCATCCATTATCCTTGGCTGCATCTTCTCGCTCTCTTTCTCAATTATGTCAGACCACCACAGGTCCCGTCCCTTTTTCATCTCCACCTCATTTGCCGCTCTTTTTACCACTACCATCTTTCTCACCCTCGTTCCCTTTACACCTTCATCAGCCTGCTTTTTAAGATTAATAATTTTCCCCCTTCTGTAGTATCCGTCGGCTGTAATCAACACCTTTGCTTCTGTGTCCTGCAATCTTATCCTTAAGGCATTAGGAGAAAAGGCGGAAAAGACCACCGAATGAACTGCTCCAATTCTAGCGCAAGCCAACATTGAAACAATAACCTCGGGAATCATTGGCAGATAGATTCCCACCTTGTCTCCCTTTTTTACTCCCAGTTTCAAGAGAGCGTTGGCAAAACGATTGACTTCCCTTAAAAGTTGATAATAGGTGAAAACCCTCTCCCTCTCTTCCAAGGCCTCGGGCTCCCAGATAAGGGCAACCCTGTTTTTAACATTTTCCCAGCCGGCTCGGTTTTCTTCAAAAATGTCTGTGGTGATATTTATCTTGCCACCAACAAACCATTTAAAATAGGGAGGCTGATGAGAAAATACCTTTTTCCATTTTTTGTACCAAAAAAGTCCCCTTGCCAGTTTTTCCCAAAACCTAATAGGATTTCTTGCCGCTTCCTTATAGATGGCAGCGCTTTTCACCAGCGCCTTTTTCTTAAATTCTTTTCCCGGAAAATATAGATTGCCTTTTTTAATCATAATGTTAAATCTACAACTTTTAATTTGGAATTTTAAATTATAAATTGTGCATCAGGTTTAACATTTGGCATCTAACAACCTATTATATCTCCACCTTCCTCTTTTTGTCAATCAATAATTATCAACAACGAAAAGCCTTTCTAAAATTAAAATATCCGCAAACTAAAATCTTTAGGATCTATTTCCACTCTATCTCCTTCCTTTAGTTTGCCAGAGAGCAAAGCAGAAGCCAAGGGGTTCTCCACATTCCTCTGAATTACTCTTCTCATTTCTCTTGCTCCAAATTCGGGCTTATAAGACAACTCGGCTATTCTCTTCTTCAGGGCTTCGGTAATAACAAAATCAATTCCCTTTTCCTTCAGCCCCTTTCTTATCCTTTCCAAAAGCAGATGGGCGATTTTCAGAAGGTCTTCATTTTTTAATGGCTTAAAGACTACTACCCCGTCAAAGCGGTTAATAAACTCTGGCCTAAATATACCCCTTTCAAAAAGATAGTCCAAAAGTTTTTCTCTAAATTCTGACCAATCAGTTTTTTCTTTCAATCTCTCCAGAATGATATCCGAGCCAGCGTTTGAGGTGGCAATGATAATGGTATGTCTAAAATAGACCTTCCTGCCCACCCCATCGGTCAGAAATCCCTCATCCAAGACCTGCAAAAATAGATTTAAGATATCAGGATGGGCTTTTTCGATCTCGTCTAAGAGAACAAGAGAAAAGGGGTTTTCTCTCACTGCCGTTGTTAGAAGCCCCTCTTCATGCTCTGGAGAACCAATAAGCCGAGAAATGTCTTTAACCTGCTGAAATTCGGACATATCAATCCGAATTATTCTTTTTTCCGAACCAAAATAATATTCAGATAGTGCCTTGGCGGTTTCTGTTTTTCCTACTCCTGTAGGTCCTAAAAACAAGAAACTGCCCATTGGCTTGTTTCTTGCCGATATCTCAGCCCTAGCTCTTCTTAAGGAAGAAGCAATTTCTCTTACCGCCTCTTCCTGATCAACAATCCGCTGATGAATTAACTCCTCTAAATTTAACAATACCTTTCTTTCTCTTGCCTCCATTTCTCCTAAGGGAATTTCAAGTTTCTGGGAAAGAACCCTTGCCACATCCTTGGGCAAAAGAATCTTTTCTTTTTCTTGGCTGATACGGATCACTGCTTCATCCAGCACCCTTATTGCCTTTTCCGGAAAAGGCAGGGAAGGAAAATACTCGGAACAATATCTCACTATATCTCTAAGTGCTTGATAGGAAATGAATTTTTTGTATCTAAATTCCAAATAAGCAGCCATATCCTCAAGTATTAATAGGGCTTCCTTTTCTGAAACGCCGGGGACCTCAACCTTTTGAAAGAGGTTTAGAATAGATGGCTTTGCTTCAATTTCTTTATGTAATCCGACATAATTGGTAATAGCGATAATCTGAAACTGGGGAAGAGAAAGATAGGGTACCAGGGCGCCAGTGATATTAGGCATCCCTGGGGCGGGTTTGCTTTTGAGAAAATTGTGGAAGCGGTCAATTACCAAAATGATATTCCCTGCTTTGGCTACTTCCCGAAAAACTGCCTCAAGAAGAACCTCGCACTCCTCCATATCTTCTGCCTCTGCGGAAAGAGAAGACAGGTCCAACTCTAAAAATCTCTTATAATTAACCTCGGGCAAACTTTGGCCCAGAAAAGATTTAAGGGCTAAAAACTCAATGAGAGACCTTCTGCCGCTGCCTGGCTGACCCACAAGCAAAACATTATTAATCTCTCTTTCGGAAAGAATCCTTTCCATCTCCTCGAGCGCTGCCTGCTTTCCTACCATCTGGCTGAAGAAAAACTTTCTTCTGGCAATAGCGGATATATCTATAGAAAATCTATCCAGGGTTGGCGTATACCCAGCGGCCCAATTTTTGCCAATGGAGCCCAATTGTAAAAGATTTTCCTTTTCCCAAAACCTTTTTCTTTTCTGGCTTCTTTGCTCTATCCTCTCTAACCATTCCACCACATTCTCAATATCCTCCGGCTTCAACCGGGCATCAGCCAATATCTTCTTGAATATAGGACTGGTTCTTGCCAAAGAAATAAGAACATCTCCCATTTCAACCCTTTCCTTTCCCCTTCTTTGGGCAATTTTCAAAGAATCCTCAAGAACCATCTGGAACTCCAAAACTTTCTTTTCCGGTGACTTCTCAAATGACCTGCTTGAATATCTCAGATGAGCCAAAAGCAGTTTTCTTATTTCTTTTGGGTTTAAAAGACAGCGGTAAAAAACAAAACGAAGTTTTGCCTGCTGGGTAATAAGATTGTAGAGAAGACGGGTTTCGTCGTTTCCTGCAGTATAAATCGCCTTGGCAACCTCAAAACTAAACAAATCAGCCAGATTGTATTCTTGAGGACAGGTTATTGCCTTTCCAATTTTCACCTTCAATTTTGGATGTTTAACTGCTGAATTAAAAAAGCAATCCAAGAGATAATAGGCAACAGCCAGGTCCAAAAATATCAAAAACAAACCCCAAAGTTTCAAGACCAAAAAAACTAGAGGAAGGAGAAAAAAGACCTTCTTAAAAACAGAAGTGAAGCGGAAGAAGGGGTTCTTTTCTAACCGGACTGCTTCAAAAATGGCTGATTTTTCTGGATTAAACATAACTGATTAAAATGAAAGAATAAGTCCAAGGATAAAGCAAAAAATTAAAAGTAGAGGAAGGACAAGCCAAAGCAAAAACAAACCTGCCCCAAAAGCCAATACCAACAACTCAAAAAATATCCCCATTAAAATAACCGGGATTCTTACCATTGCTCCCAAAAGTCGAGAAAAAAGATTGGAGAATAAAACAAGGAATTGCTCCCACAAATCAAAACCCCTGCCAGTAGACCAACTGATTCTTTTCCAAGGAGAAAAAAGGGTCTTCAAAAGGAGGGTAATGGAAAAAAAATATACGCCAAATGCCAAAAAATTTTTCCAGCCCCTCAAAATTTTCCTCATCTGGTCCCCAAAATGCCACCTAAAATACCTAAGCAAAAGAATAGACATAAACCCTTCCGGTGTTCAAACTTCCTCTTTAATCCTACCAAATTAAACCCATCAAGGCAAACGCCAAGTTAAGGTTAAAAAGCGTTTATTTCTGCGCCGGGAACGCTAGAATAAAAATGGATGCCCCATGCCTTGTCTGTTGTTTCAAATGTTATAGTAAAGAGAAAGCCAAAAAACTGAAGCAATCAATGACAACCAGGATTTCTTTTGAGGAAAAATTGTTCTGGCGATAATAGCAGTAACTCAATTCGGGAGAAAAAGGAGATGCGCATACTCTAAGGATAAAGCACATCTGCAAAGCAAGGGCGGCCAAGTGATAAGCATAAGAACAAAACTTCAAAAGATAGTGAAAATTCCATCAAAGAGATACGAAATTAAAGAGCGGCAGAAGATGTGCCCTCATTTGAAACATTGCGGGTCAGTCCTCGCTTTTCCCCGGAGGGCAACAGACAGACAGAACTCTTTTTACAAATCATGCCCGGAAATTGGAATTAACATTTGCGTGTATGAGAAGCCTTGCTGAATTCCTTATTATTTAACCTCATACATTAATTGAAGTCATGCTTGCTGTTAGACGATCTATCATCAGATTCTTCTAAACGTTTTTGTATTTTCAAAAAAAATTGAGGCCCCATCTTTTCATTATCCCTCCGGGTTAGGACTTGAACATCTAAACCATTATTTTTTGCAATTTCAATATATTGAGGCAAAGTAAACATCCATTGCTTTAGCCCAAGGCCTTTATAAACTGAAAAGGTTTTAACTTGTTTAGGGCTAATATTCTCTTGATTATAGCCATATTTATTCTTGTCCATAAAATTTTTGTTACAAGAGACTGAAACCAACGCCACTCCATCGTCTTTTATTGACCTTTCTATTTCTTTAAAAAAACGGTTAATATCTTCTATTGAGGAAATAAAGTTTATTGTAAAATCAGATATCAAGATATCAAAACTTTTTGATTGAACGCCCATTTCAGTCATATCCATTTTTGTCATAGATACCGGTATCTCGGCGTCTGGTTTAAATTTTTTTTTATGAATATCAACAGCAATATCTGATATCTCCTCAATAACTATTTTGTCATTAGTATAATTATCCGGTCTTAATTTTTTTAAAAACCTTACTAAATTTTCAGGATTTCTATATGTAGCGGAGCCTAATAGTCCGAGCGTTATAGATTCTTTTCTTGCAATTCTTTCTGCTAAATCAGGGTCCTTGTCTAAGTAAATATTCAAACTGTCCGAGGCCTCACATTTTGGATTCTCTTTGCAATCAAAGTATCTATAATATCTTTCTGTTGGGGCTATTCTTCTCATAATAACGGATTGTATAACCACATCCTTGGCTTAATGGGCTTTTCTGCCCTGCAAGATAATTCTTCCAAAGCCCAGAAGTCAGACTCTGGTGCGCGATGCAGGGATTGAACCTGCGGCCTCTGCGATGTGAACGCAGCGCTCTAGGTACTGAGTTAAATAGTCCATTAGAAGGAGGGCTGCTCTACCATTGAGCTAATCGCGCCTAAATCTGACGCAACTGGATTATTTTAGCACTTTTATTTTTGGTTGAAAAGAGATAAAATAAGGTTGAAATGAGAGTATTTGAACTCTTTTTTAATCCACCCGGCAAAAAACCCTCTGCCAGAGAAAAGGCACTGGAAAAAGGCAAATTGTTTGATAGTTTCTGCTACCAGCCCGAAAATATCTACGAAAAAAGATTGGGCGGTCTTTACATACTGGGAGAACTCAAAAACCTCAGCCCAAGAAATCTACGGCTCTTGGAAAAAATCTCTCAACTGATAAAAGACAAATACTACAGCAACTACCTGAAATCATCCGAGGGGGCGCTGAAGGAATCCCTAAAATAGGCCGCACGGTCTGACCGTGTACAAAATCTATGAGAGAAAACAGAATTGAGAGTTTAAAAAGATTTCAGAAGGAAGAAAAAGAAGAAGGAGAAAATGAATTATTAGAGAGTTTATTAAGGGAGCGGGTTGATAATTTAAGAAAATTGGGGGTACCAGTGGACGAGAGGCTAAGGATTAAAATGGAGGCATTTAAAGGTATCCTTCCTGAGGAAGTAGTAAAAAGACATACAGAAAGGTTAAGAGAGGTAAAGAGAAATCAATATAGAAGAAGGTTTTCATTAGAAGAAATAAAAGAAAAGGAAAAAGAGAGACAGGGGGAAAAGGGGGAGATTTTTGTCACTCTTTTGCTTCAAAAGTTTTTAGGAGATAATTTTTTGGTCTTGAGGACCTCCCCTTATGACGATAGACTGAATAAAGTGGATCTTTTCGTAGTAAATAAAGAAAGGGGAGGGATAGACTTCACCATTGATGTTTCTGTAGATGATTCCTTTTCGCCTTTGCTTCATAAAAAGCAGAAGAGGCTTTTTGATAGAAATACTATCTATAAGGGCACCCCACTAACATATGGAATAAGGTTTGAAGGTGGAAAAACTCACCCCCATCCTCATATTGAATATCTCCCTGCTTTCTTGCTTAATCTTCCACCAGAAATTTTAGAAAGCGGAATAAATTCAATTACTTCTTTAAAGGAAAAAACCCCACGGGAGAAAAAAATTTTTAATTTTCTTAAAGAACAAATAGAAAAGCAAATTGATTCTATAAAAGAGAAAAGTTGGAGAGAGAAAAAGTTCCCTCATCCAAATTTACGGAAGAAATTAGAGGAGATAGAAGAATTAGTCAAGTTTGAGTTATCTTTAAATTCAGAATAACTACCCTTCAGGACGACATAATTATTAATTTTAATCAGCATCTCTTATCTAAATTGACAAGAAACCCAGAAGTCAGACTCTGGTGCGCGATGCAGGGATTGAACCTGCGGCCTCCCCGCCCTTTCTTTTTGTGGACGATGCAGGATTTGAACCTGCGACCTCTACAATGTGAGTGTAGCGCTCTAACCGCTGAGCTAATCGTCCATTAGAAAGGGCGGGGCTGCTCTACCATTGAGCTAATCGCGCATAAATCTGAGGAAACTGAATGATTACTTTATTTTAGCACTTTTATTTTTGGTTGAAAAGAGATAAAATAAGGTTGAAATGAGAGTATTTGAACTCTTTTTTAATCCACCCGGCAAAAAACCCTCTGCCAGAGAAAAGGCACTGGAAAAAGGCAAATTGTTTGATAGTTTCTGCTACCAGCCCGAAAATATCTACGAAAAAAGATTGGGCGGTCTTTACATACTGGGAGAACTCAAAAACCTCAGCCCAAGAAATCTACGGCTCTTGGAAAAAATCTCTCAACTGATAAAAGACAAATACTACAGCAACTACCTGAAATCATCCGAGGGGGCGCTGAAGGAATCCCTAAAATCCCTTAACAATTTTTTGGCACAGGAACTTAAAAAGGACAACACTGAATGGATGGGAGGGTTGAGTTTAGCCGTCTTTTCTCTGGCGCCCCTAAGCGGTCCCTGGGTTAATCTAAATCTCGCCCTGTTGGGAGATATAAAAATCCTCTTATTGAGAGAAGGGCAGGTTTTTGACATCGGGAAAAAACTGGAAGGCCAGGAGATTGAGCCCTATCCCCTAAAGGTCTTCTCCAATATTGTTTCCGGAAAAATTCATGAAGCAGACACAA
>CAZPZY010000019.1:724-9962 GCA_964591195.1 uncultured Candidatus Saccharibacteria bacterium | reverse complement strand
AAATTTCAATAAATTTCAACTATGGAAAGTAAAAGGTAATTTTGAATTTTGAGATTTAGTTGGGTATAGAAAAAATGTTATGGAAAAAGGAAAGGGTTTGAAAAATAAATTTCCTTCAGAACTCCGGTTTGATGTTGTCAGTGGCGACTGGGTTTTGATTGCCACAGGAAGGGCAAGAAGACCTGAGGCATTTGCTATTGAAAAGAAAAGAAAGATAAAAATTTCAAGGAAAGAATGTCCCTTCTGTCATATTGAAGCCCAGGAGAAACCAATTTTGATTTTTTCAAGGGGTAAGAAGATAGAAAAGTCAGTCAACTGGACAACAATAGTTATTCCCAATAAATACCCTGCTCTTATTCCAGACAAGAAAATTAGAGAAAAGCGAGAGGGTAGTTTTTATCATATTTTAAGTGGCGTCGGGTATTGCGAGTTGGTTATCTCAAGAGACCATAAAAAAAGTTTTCCCGATTTTGAAAGGTGGCAGATAAAGGAGTTTTTTGATGCTTATCAACAGAGATATTTGGATTTAATGAAAAGATCCTTTGTGAGATATATCTCAATTTTTCACAATCACGGAGCAGAGGCAGGGGCATCCCAGCCCCATCCCCACTCTCAGATTATTACCACGCCTTTGGTTGATGTAGATTTAAAAAAAGCGCTTTATCACTCCAAAAGATATTTTCATAAAAACAAGAAGTGTCTTTATTGCCAACTGAATAACTGGGAGAGGAAGGTGAAAAAGAGAATTGTTTTTGAAAACAAGGAATTTTTAGCCCTTTGTCCCTTTGCCTCCAAGGCCGCTTTTGAGGTAATTATTTCTCCAAAATTTCATTCACCTTATTTTGAAAGAATTACTGAAGAGCAAAAACAGGGTTTAGCCGAGGCATTTCAGATTGTTATGAAAAAACTTAAAAGGGCCCTTAAGGATCCGCCGTATAATTTTTATCTTCATACCGCTCCCTGCGATGGGGAAAATTATCCCTTCTATCATTGGCATTGGACAATTTTGCCTAAAACCTCGATTATGGCTGGTTTTGAACTTGGAACAAGGATTGAGATTTCAACCATTCAGCCGGAGAAAGCGGCGGAATATCTGAAAAAGGTGCCACTAAATTAGCAATTATGTTAAAACTCCAAGAAGGTTATTTTTACAATCCTACCTGCGGTAATCTAAAGACAGATGAGACAATTAAGGAGATTTTAAATTATATTTCCGAGAAGCCGGAGAGGTTTTATGATATCATTGTAGGTTGTGATTCTTCTTCCGGTCAGACGCCCAATTTTCCGGTAGTGGTTGTTGTTTTAAGAATTGGGGAGGGCGGAAGGTTTTTTATCAAAAAGGTTGGTTACAAGAACCAGAAATTTTCCAATTGGAAACAGAGAATTTTAGAAGAGGTTCTTTTGTCCTGCGATTTAGCCCTTTTTCTCAAAGAGAAATTATTAAAGCACCTCAACCAGCTGCCTTATACTCCAAGGTATCAGTTTCGTTATATTCACGCTGATATTGGAGGCAATGGGGCAACGAAAGATATGATAAAGGAAGTAGTGAATTTAATCAGAGGAAATGGATTTGAGCCGAAAATAAAACCTGAGTCATTTGTTGCCTCAACCGTTGCCGACCGATACACCTAGTTTGTTTTGAAAAATGAAGTCAAAGGAATTAAGGGACAATTTTTTGAGTTTCTTTAGACAAAGGGGGCACCGGATTGTTTCCTCTTCTTCTCTTATCCCAGAAGATAAAAGTGTTCTTTTTACCACTGCCGGAATGCAGCAGTTTAAGCCCTATTACCTGGGTAAAGAATCGCCTTTAGGCAGGAATGTTGCTTCCTGCCAGAAGTGTTTTCGGACCTCAGACATAGATGAGGTGGGAGACAAGAGGCATCTTACTTTTTTTGAGATGCTTGGAAATTTTTCATTTGGTGGATATTTTAAGGAAAAAGCGATAGCCCTTGCCTTTGAATATTTGACTTCCTTTCTTCACTTTCCTGTTTCTGAACTTAGGGTGACGGTTTTTGAAGGAGACGAAAAGATACCCCGCGACGAGCAGTCAGCCGAGGTCTGGAAAAAATTTGGATTTTCTGAAGAGAAGGGAAATCTTAAATTTTGTTCGCGGGAGGATAATTTTTGGGGGCCCACCGGCAAGGAAGGGCCCTGTGGTCCCACTACTGAGATATATTACCGAGATATTGAGATTTGGAATTTGGTTTTCAACGAGTACTACCGAGACAAGAACGGTCTTTTTATCCCCTTGGAACAAAAAGGTGTTGATACAGGGATGGGATTGGAGAGATTGACGATGGCTGTTCAGAAAAAATCAAATGTTTTTGAGACAGACCTTTTTTATCCGATTATTAGACAATTAAAAAAGATCGGCTTTGAAACTGCTGGAAGAGGAGAAAGGATTATCGCTGACCACATTAAGGGTTCTGTTTTCTTGATTTCAGAAGGAGTTTTTCCTTCAAATATGGGCAGGGGATATGTTTTGAGGCGGCTTTTGAGGAGAGCGATTAGATATGCCAATATTTTGAAATTGCCCGAAATGTCTTTGATTTCAGCAGCCAAGGAGACAATTGGGATTTATAAAGATGTTTATCCGGCTCTTTTGTCAAGAAACGCTGACATTTTAACAGTTATTCAGGAGGAAAGAGAAAAATTCGAGAAAACACTGAAGAGAGGACTAAAAGAACTGGAACTAAAAATTGAAGAAGCGCAGAGGCAGGGGGTAAGAAGAATTTCTGGCAAGGCCGCCTTTGATTTATTTCAGAGTTATGGTTTTCCTCTGGAGATTACTGAAGAGATTGCCAAGGAAAAGGGGTTTAGTGTGGAAAAAGAGGGCTTTGAGCGGGAATTTAAAAAGCACCAGGAAATTTCAAGAGCAGGGGCAGAAAAGAAATTCGGCGGAGTCGGCAGGGGAGCAGGGATTGAAGAAAGACGACTCCACACCGCTACCCATCTGCTTCAAGCCGCTTTAAGGAAGATTTTGGGCAATGAGGTTAGGCAGATGGGCTCTGACATTAATTCAGAGAGATTGAGGTTTGATTTTTCCTTTCCAAGAAAGATGACCCAGGAAGAAATAAAAAAGGTAGAGGCATTGGTAAATCAAAAAATTAAAGAGGATATAGAGGTCAAAAGGGAGGTAATGAGTTATGAAAAGGCAGTAAATTCAGGCGCCCTTGCCTTTTTCAAAGAAAAATATCCTCAAGAGGTCAGCGTTTATACCATTGGAGATTTTTCAAAGGAGATATGCGCTGGTCCTCATGTTAAAAGGACATCAGAATTGGGACATTTTAAGATTGTAAAAGAAGAGAGTTCTGGGGCAGGGGTAAGGAGGATTAAAGCAATTTTGACAAAATGAGGCATTGGCTTAATTTTTTTTCCAAAAAAGAAGAGGAGATACCTCCAGTTTTAGACATTGGGACCAGTTCGGTAAAGGGGCTAATTCTAAAAAGAGACAAAAAGGGAGGCGTTTCTGTCTTGACTGGTTCTTTAGCATACTATGACCCATTCAGCGTTTTTACAGGTGGACAATTTGAAAGAGAGGTGATAGAAAGGGCAGTTTCAAAGGTAGTTTCAGATTTGGAGAAGAAAATTGGACAGAAGTTAAAGGGGAAAAAAGCAATTGTAGGTATGCCGCCGGATATATTTGTTGCCCAGATTGTTAGTCAGACATATAGGAGAGAAAAAAGAGGTCCGATAAACAAAAGCGAGGCAAAAAAGATTATAGACAAAATTCAAGAAGAAGGGAAAAGGAATGCCTGCCAGATTTATTTTAAAGAAAGGGGCCTATTACCTAGCCATCTTATAGTTATTGGTTTGAAGATATTGAGAGTAAGGGTAGATGGATATCCAGTGTCGGATATTGTGGGGTTGGAGGGAAAAAGATTGGAATTTTCTCTTTTGGTTACTATTTTGCCTGAATCCTATATTGAAGAAGAGACAAAAGGATTTTCTCCGTTTCTGATACTTGGGGAGATGGGGTTTGAGATTTTACAACTAACCCATGAGGCTGAAGGACTGATAGGGTTTTTGCCTCAAAAGCCGGATGGCCTCTTTCTTGATGTTGGCGGGGAGAAGACACGGATTTTTTTGGCAAAAGAAGGTATCCTTGAGAAAATGGGGGAGTTTAAGGCAGGAGCAAATAGTTTTTCCCGTCTTCTTTCAGAGGATTTGGGCTTGCTTGAGAATGAGTCAAGGGATTTAATGCATCGCTATGCTACAGGCCAGTTGACTGAACAATCCTCTCAAAGGATAAGAGAGTTTTTTGAGGAAGCAAAAAGAAGTTGGTTTTCTCTCTTGAAAGAAAGATTGAAAAAGATGGGGCTTGGGATTTTCCCTTCAGAGATTTTTATCTTTGGCGGAGGGGCTGTCCTGCCGGAAATTAGAAGGGTATTGGAGAATGGGAATTGGGAAGAGATTTCTTTTCTTGGTCAGCCCAAGGCAAGAATTCTTAAGCCGAGCGATTTTCTGGGTAGGGAAAGGGTTCCTCTACCTGTGGATGACCCTCAGTATTTGTCGGCCTTATTGCTGGCAGTTTGATTTAGAGGGCGGTTAGGTAGTATAATTTATTTATGGCAAAAAAATTTTTTGATATCCTGCCGCCTGATGAAAGGACAAGAAATGAACAAAAGAGATTGGTTTTTAGAAGCCAGGGTAAAAGAGCAGGAAGGGGGTTTGGTTTGTTTTGGATTTTATTGATTTTGATTGGGGGAGCATTTTCTTTGTGCTTTTTGTATTCCTTCAGGTTTTCCAGGGCAGAGATTGAGATTTTACCCAAAACCGAGAGGGTTGCTTTTAATACCGAGTTAAGCATTAGAAAGGATATTGAAGAGGTTTCTCTAATGGAGGCGGCTATACCTGGGAGATTTGCAGAGGAAGAAAAGGAACTATCAATGGAGTTTCCTTCTTCGGGCAGGGTTTCAAAGAAAAAATACGCCCGGGGTAAAATTCGTGTTTACAACAAATACCATGAACCTGTTAGCCTCAGGAAAAATACCCACTTTCGCTCTGACCAGGGCAAAGAATTTTATACACTGAAGCCAATAAGAATTCCGGCTAATGGCTATCTTGATGGGGTAGAGGTGGTTGCTGATGAACCAGGTCCAGAATACAATATCAAACCCTCAAAATTTTCAGTTCCCAAACTGAGAAGATATTCCCAGCGGCTTTTTATGGATGTATACGGAGAATCTACCGAGTCAATGAAAGGAGGATTTTTAGGCGAGGTCCCCGAGGTGAAAGAAGAAGATTTGAAAAATGCTGAGAAAATATTGTTGGAGAAATTATTTGCCCAGGGAAAGGAATCCCTTAAAGAAAACCTCCCTCAGGGTTATATTTTATTGGATGACTTAATAAAGCAGGAGGTGGTTGAAAAATCACCTTTAGCAAAAACGGGCCAAGAGTTGGAATCCTTTGTTTATAAGGCAAGAATTTCTTCAAAGGGCTTTATTTTCAAAAAGACGGATTTGGAAGAATTTTCTTATCAGTTTATCCAATCACAAATAGGAGACAAAAAAATAGTGAAGGGAAGTTTAGACCTAAATTATTCGGTTGAACAAAAGGACCTAAAGGAGGGAAATGTACTTATTTCTCTCCGGGCTTCTGCCGAAACCTATTCTTTGCCTGATTTTGGGCAGTTGAAAGAAAAGGCAAAAGGAAAATCAGCCGCTGAGGCAGAATATCTTTTGGAAAAAGAAGAGGGGATTTCAAGGGCTAAAATAAAACTTTTTCCCTTCTGGGCAAGGATTGTTCCTCAAAAAGAGCAAAAAATAGAGATAATAAATTTACTTCATTAGGACTATTTTATCTGCCTGGAATTCCTTTTTGGTGAGGATATTTTCTTTTGAGGTTACCCTTACCCTGTCGCCTTTTTTAATTTCGGAAAGAGTGATTTTTTTCTGTCTTTCTTTCAGAAGTTTTTCTAATTCTTCAGGAGATTTAGGAGAGGGAGGGAGAATTCTTTCTTCTTTAATTACCTCGGTAGCAGGCGTTATCTTGACCTTCCTGATTGTTTCTTTATAGAGTTCAGACAAAGGGTTTATGCTGACTGGTTTGGCTTTTATTTTTAACCAATCAGTGGAAACCTCCAAAACCTCGCCTTCTATACTAAACACCTCCTTCGGGGTTTGAAGAAATGGCACTTTTTCCTCTATCAGGTTTTTTGCTTCTTGCCAACCCTTTTCGTATCCTTGCTGATAAGTAGATTTGGTATCAACCCTTTTTGAAGAGTAGCCAACCATTATTCCGAGCAAAAAACCAACTATTAGCACGAGAATAAGAATTGCTTTATTTTTCATAGTTTTGTTATAAAATTTTTATTTTGTTCAGACCTTTTTAATTCGGTATTAATTTGTCGAGGTTTGACCTCGACGACTCAGTCGAGGTTTGACCTCGACGACTCAATTTTATTGTATTTTACAGCACCGGACATAGTAGTTAACTTTACCGGTGTAACTACTAGTTCTACAATACCATGTATCTTGAGAAAGACCAGGATTAACCGCAGAAGTAAGTGGATAACTAGCTTCTAGTCTATAAGAGGCGCCATGTGGAATACTACAACCCCCACCAGTCATGGTATATCCGCTAGGACAAGGATTTAAAGGATATCCAGCACCAGTAATAGTTCCGCTTACTATTGTACAATTTAGAGTAGCCCCTATTATATTTCCGCTCACATTCAAATCACCTTCAATCTTAGCATTGCCATTAACTTCTAATTTTTCACTTGGCGAAGTTGTTCCAATGCCGACATTGCCTCCGAAATAATTTTTACTGCCTTTATTTGCATAAACATCATAATCGCCATAAGCAAGGTAGACTCTCGAGGTGCCTTGCTTATCATAGAAATAACCGCCTGCGGCATTTCCATAACTTAAAATACCGAAACCTGTGTAGTGGGCGACATAAGCAAGACTAGTGCCGTCCTTATTCCTGAAATAACCGCCCCCAGCGCTGCCATCGGCTCGAATTCCCCAATTGCCGCCTGAAGAATAAATTCTGTAATTGGTTGAAGGAGCAGTACCAACTCCCAGATTGGTAGTAATTCGAGCATCGCCAGCCACATGGAGTTTGTTTGCCGGCGCCGTCGTCCCGATGCCGACGTTGCCGTCTACAGTTAAATTACCTTTCACAGTTGTTTTATCAGAACTTGAGTCGCCAAGTTGGGTGTTTCCGCTTACACTCAAATTTCCATGAACTTTTGCACCAAATGAGTAGTCTATGCCAGGGAAATAGCCCAAATCGACTTCACCATCCGAGTAGTCAAAAAATCCTCTTGCCATTACTATATCTGCCTTAAGTTCTGAAAAAGAAGGATCATCTGCTGGACAAGTTAGAATTAAATCTCCACCTTTATTATATATTCTTTCTACTCCTTTCAGATAGTTTCCTCCTAGATCTAAATTTCCGCTCATCGTATCTCCCGTAGTATTGACAAACCTGCCATCTAAATTAACGCTTCCCAAAGAGGTAACATGGCCAAAGGTATCTAATGAAACATCTTGAATGACTGTTCCGCCAGAATTGTTAACACTACCCTGAGATGATGTATCTTTGTGGGATAAGGTTACATCTCCTGATGTTCCTCCACCACTAAGACCGCTGCCAGCATAAACTGCTGTAATATCACCTCCGCCACCTCCACTTCCGACATCATCCGTTTCACAAACTACACTTCCATCACTGTTAATAACTCTGATTGAGGAACCTGGAGAACAGGAACCTGAAACTCTTTTTTGGACTTTTGTGGTATTAATGTCTGAGTCAGTGATAGTGCCATTGACAATCATCGCACTAGTTATACTATTTGCCTGACCTTCATTGACAAACCTGCCATCTAAATTAACGCTTCCCAAAGAGGTAACATGGCCAAAGGTATCTAATGAAACATCTTGAATGACTGTTCCGCCAGAATTGTTAACGCTACCCTGAGATGATGTATCTTTGTGGGTAATCGTTACCCTGCCATTTGCTCCTGTATCAGAAATAGAAATACCACTTCCGGCAGTCAAAACTCTCTCTGCGCTTAAAGTGCCATTTGAGTTCATTACCACATAAGAAGCATTTGTTGGCGCACCGCCACCTCCACTTGCATCATTAGCACAGGTAAGATTACCAGAAGCATCTGTTGTTAATTTTCCTCCATTAGCATAACCTGTACAATTGAGAGACCTTATCCTTACATTCCCATTGACATCTAGTTTTGCACTTGGCTCATCCGTCCCAATACCGACCTTGCCACCTATAAAGTAGGCATTGTTAATAACAAGTAAACCGGTTTCATACTCTCCTTTGGTGTTTAGACCGAGAGAACCCTGTTTTGTTTGGTAGGAAGGACCCACATTGATTGGTGCTGGCACATTTCCGTTTGGCGGTCCTTGGGTTGGCTCAACCCAAGCCCAGGCAAAGACAACAACAAAAAGTAAAGCGGTTAAGGCGGCCGGGAAACCAGTGAGGAAAAGAGATTTGATTTTTGCCTTCATATATTTGTTTATATTTTTGTTTATTTTTTCTTCTTCCCTCCTCTCTCCCTGACCAAAGGAGAGGTTATCTTGCTTTTTTGTTAAAAAGATTGGTATTGTTAAATTGTAAAACCAAAGAGAAGGTTTGTCAAGCAAAATGAGGTCTATTCAATATGCTTGGGCGAAAAGCCATCTCTTTTTTGCTGGTTTTTGACAATGTCGAGTCGTCGAGGTTTGACCTTGACGACTCAGTCGAGGTTTGACCTCGACGACTCACTCGCCAAAATCAAAATTCTCTATAATTTTTCCTTTTACAAACAAATTTCCGTGTTCGTCTAATTTCATTATTTTCTCTCCTTTTTGGTTTAAGAAGTAAAGAGCATTTTCATCTTTTGCTTCTGTGATTGTGAAATTGTTTGCAAAGTTCACGTCTCCGAAGTGTGTATTAACAGCGTAAATACGTGCCCATCTCCTCTCGGCCATTCCAAGCCAGTAATAAT
Organism: uncultured Candidatus Saccharibacteria bacterium; assembly: GCA_964591195.1. Classification (GTDB taxonomy): domain Bacteria; phylum Patescibacteriota; class Minisyncoccia; order Minisyncoccales; family JAGGSE01; genus JAGGSE01. Next base: position 1,003 of record CAZPZY010000019.1, on the reverse strand, counting down.
TATCGAACCTCGGTATTAAATCGCCTGCCCAAAATCTTCCAGTCACATTCAAATCACCTTCGATCTTGACGCCTTTGCCACCGCAAAAACAACCCGCATATCCACCACTACAAGAGCAGGAAGTACCTCCATATTGAGCAATTATAGCCTTGCCTGCTCCTCCTGATGTTTTTGCAAACAAACCAACTCCATCGGCTGTATTCACTCCTAAGACCGCAGCATTACTAATAGAGGAACTATATCCCTCTATTCTACCTGTTATCTTTCCGCTCACATCCA
>CAZPZY010000019.1:0-624 GCA_964591195.1 uncultured Candidatus Saccharibacteria bacterium | reverse complement strand
AATTACCTTTCACAGTTGTTTTATCAGAACTTGAGTCACCAAGTTGGGTGTTTCCAGTCACAGTCAAATCCTTCTTTACAGTTAGCCATTTTAATTTGGTAGTAGCGGCTGGATCAAGATAATAAGAAGTATCATCTATATCCGTAAGACCTGGCGCCACAAGAGTATAGTCAGAACTTAAGTATTTGCTCACATGTAAACTTCCGCTCACATCCAAATTACCTTTCACAGTTGTTTTATCAGAACTTGAGTCACCAAGTTGGGTGTTTCCGCTTACACTCAAATCACTGTTAATAGTAACCTTTTTACCAAATCGGCTGGTTCCTTCAACATTAAGATCAGGCTCCCAGCCAGAATCAGCTATCCCTACACCGTCATAGAAGATACTCATCCCCTCATTTACCATCAACCCATAGTCGGACCCAGAGTTTATCTGAAGAGAACCGCTCATCGTATCTCCCGTAGTATTGACAAACCTGCCATCTAAATTAACGCTTCCCAAAGAGGTAACATGGCCAAAGGTATCTAATGAAACATCTTGAATGACTGTTCCGCCAGAGTTGTTAACACTACCCTGAGATGATGTATCTTTGTGGGATAAGGTTACATCTCCTGATGTTCCTC
>CAZPZY010000018.1:0-11731 GCA_964591195.1 uncultured Candidatus Saccharibacteria bacterium | reverse complement strand
GCAGTTTTAGAACTTGAAAAAGGAGAAAAGAAAGAGATTGAGAATAAGATGAAAAAATACTTAAGTGAACGGAAGAAAAAACAGCCGATTGGCTTTGCCTCTGCCGGTTCGGTTTTTAAGAATCCTTCATTTGCTCAAACATCAGGAAGATTTATGACAGACAGGAAATTGTCTGCTGGAGAATTAATTGAAAGGTGCGGGCTAAAGGGCAGGTCTATTGGCGGTGCCAAGATTTCTGAGAAGCATGCCAATTTTATCATCAATCTGGGAAAGGCAAGATTTTCAGATGTCAGAAGATTGATAGACCTGGTTAAAAAAAGGGTGAGGTCAAAATTTGGGATAGAACTGGAAGAGGAACTTCAATATTTAGAACCTTCTTTTTAGTTTTCCACACTTGACATTTTTCTTTAGAAATGAAAAAATTAAAACAAATGGTATCTTAGCAAATAGCAGGTCGACTATTTGCAGGAGTTTTTTAAAAATAAAAAAATGGCAAAGAAAAAAACAAAGGCAAAGAAGAAGACAAAGACAAAGAAGAAGGCGAAGAAGAAAAAGAAAAAATAATTCTCCCCCCCTCCTCTCAGAGGAGGGGCGGTTCTTTATTCTATGAAGATATCTATCAAGGCAACAAACCTAAAATTAACTCCAGATATAACAACCTTTATTAAGAAAAAGATAGGCGCTCTTGAGAGGTTTTCGAGGGTTATTAAAGAAGATAGACCTCAGGGGAGAGGAAAGTCCAGGGTTGAGGCCTGGGTGGAAATAGGTAAAGAAACCAGACACCACAGAAAGGGTCCATATTTTAGAGCAGAATGCCAAATAAGAGCGCCTAAGAAAAGTTTAAGGGCAGTGGCAGAAGAGGAGGATTTAAGGATGGCGATTAGGCAGGTAAAGGAAGCAATAGAGAAGCAGATAAAAAAGTACAAAGAACAGGTAATGGCAAAGAGAAAGAAAATTACCGCTTCTTGAAGCCCGGAAATTTAGGGGAGGTTAAAAAAATTGCTTTTTTCCAGACATCTTTTTTCAGGCGGATGTTAAACATTAATGTCCAGAAATTAAGAACCTTTTCAAACCAAACCCCTCGCCTAGGATTTTTTACTACTTCCTTAATATCTTTTTCAGGATAGAGTTTGTAAAGCAATTTTATATCTTCCCAGGTCCCATAATTCAAAACCTGGGTGATAATATATTTTTTGTCTTTCTTTAAATCTAGATCTCTCACATCGTAAGACCAGAGAACCCCTTGAAGCTTTTGTAAAATTTTAAATTTTTTATTTTTCATATCTAGGACTTTATTTAAGATAAAGTTTTTTGAAATTATTACATGTTTTTATCAAAAATTTCTTAATCTCTTTCCAATTAATTGGCTGAAGGTAAGTAATTTTTCTTTTTACTTTTCCCTCTTCAGCATCTTTAAAATAGGTTAAAGCCTGAAGGCCTAAATAAGGATTGAAGCTGGGGTATTTTTTTTCTGTTATCTCAAATATCTTTTTTAAGCCAAAATTTTTAATTAAAAAATAAATATCTACAAAATCCCGTTTGCTTCCTCGCTGAATTATAGATATTATCTTCATTGCGGCAATATCTTCTTTGGAAGCTAAAGGAGGAGATTCTTTTTCTTTTAGAGGAGGATAAACCAAAGGGTAAGGATAGTGAAAGAAGCTAACTTCTCTGCCCTCAATCTTTACAATCAGGGTTTGCTCTGGAATTTGAATCAGTTTAATATTTCTAAAGCGGATTTCTAAATCTCTCAGAAGTTTTCTATTATCAAATTTCTTTTCAGTATAAAAATCAAAATCTACTGAAGTCCGATGGCCAATCTGTAAAGCCAAAGCAGTACCACCAGCCAGATAAAAACCATATCTTTTCAAAAACCCCATTTTTTTTAGTAGGTTAGATTGTTTTTTACTAAGTACATTCCAATACATAGGTCTATTGAGCGACTACCCCCTTCAGTAGGTAATGACTCCATACAAGAAAAGTGAAAGTAGTTCCAAAAATGTGCACGTTCCTCTTTCCCCCTACTATTTTCCCCCGTTTTTTATTTTTTGGCAAAACTTTAGTTATTTATAGATATCGTGAGGTCCGATGTCTAAAAATAAAACTTCCCTATTCGAAAGGAAGATGAATTTGATACGGTAATGATAGTCTATATCAAAAGCCCAGGCCTCTTTTTCTTTACCATGCAGTTTATGAGTTTTTAATCTTGGGTCAAAACAATTTTTTCTAAAGATCTTCTCCCTCTTTTTAGCCTTTTCCTTTATCTCGGTTGGTAGTTTTCTATAACTCTTATCAAACCTCGGATGAGTGAAAATGGTCTTTATCCTTATATTTGAGAAGTCCATCTAATCTAAATCACTTAGTGATTTAATCTTTCTTGTTCTTTTTAAACGATGGTTTCTCATCCCCTCTTCAACTAATTTATCTAACTTATCAGCTTCTTTTCCTTTCAAATAATAAGTCGGCACTGCTCTTTCACACAGTTTTTGATACTCTTTTAAGGGCAAGATTACCACCGGCTCTTTGCCGATTTTTATTACATTTTCTTTTTCAATTACTTTTACCATACAATTCCATTATATTCTTTTTGGGAAAAGTGTCAAACTTTATAAAAAACTAATTTGTCGAGGTTTGTCGAGGTTTGACCTCGACGAACGCGACTTTTTCTCTATTTTTTCTTTTCTATTTTTGAATAAAACTTATCAAAAGAAAGAATGCCCTCGAGTTTATAAAATTTAATAACTGCCACATTTAAGCAATCAATCCAAGAGATACCTTTTTTATTTTGAGCCAAGAAAATTTTATCGGCGAGAACCATAATCTCTTCATTTAATGGTAATTCAACCAACTTTTCCCTTGCTGTCTTCAAAAATTTCTTGGCAGCTTTTTGAGAAACCTTATAAGACAAGACAGTGACTGTCTCTGGGATTGTAATAGTAATCTGTTTTCTCAGATAAATCTTTCGGTCCTCCTTTTATTTTCAATCTTGTAAAAGCTCCTCTCCTCTCATTGGGGTCTTCTCTTTAATTCGTATCCTCTTTAAAATCCGATCTAACTCTTCTCTCAACCGGAGAAGTTCCTGGTATTCTTTTTTGGGAATAGTAATAGTACCCATACAATTTCAATTTCATTATATATTTTATTGAGAAAGCGTCAAGTTTTTGGTTTAAGGTCGGGTTTAAACTTACCTACTTAAAAAATGTGCACGTCCCCTTTTTCCCCGTTTTCCAGAAAAAAATAGCTGAAGGGAAATCAAAAAAGCATGCTCTCTGCTGTCTCAAAAGACAGATTGCTGACGTGATTTATTTGATGTTAAAAGAGCGAAGACCATTCCGAAGTTAACCTTCCGGACAACACTTTTTCCCAGAAAAATTGACATAGAGTATCTATTTTCTCCACTATTTTTTCAATATTTTGTCTTAATAATATTTAATATTTGCGCATTTACAATAAGTCCAGTCCGCAGGATGACTCTCGCCTGTCGAAGGAGAAGGACCACAATTGCCACACTCAGCTACAGAATTTCTCATTATATGACCGCAGCTGCAACTATATTCTCCACAATCAGGTGGTGTATGCCAAAGCTGGCATATATATTCACCTCCCCACCATCCACCATATGGGTCAGGCAATTCACAACCTAAACATGATTTTCCATACTCAGCACAAACAGTACTACATGATTTTCCTGAAGCACTATTAAGATATCTTGCTACTTCGCTTATCACTTTTTCATCAATTACTCCATCACAATCTTGGTCCCTGCCATCGGGACTGGTGGTATATTTTGTTGAGCCAACATAGCAAGTCGGGCAACTTTCATCACAATCCCCGTTTCCATAAGTATAGCCGTCGCCATCGCAATCTTTCCAGATAGGACAAGGAGCATCTCCTGCCTTTACAGGAATAGAACAAATGGTATCATAATCAAATCCAGCAAGACGACATACTGTTAAACCACTTCCTATAATTTTTCCACTTACCTCCAAATCACCTTCAATCTTGGCATTGCCAGCCACATCAAGTTTTGCTGCTGGGGTTGTTGTTCCAATTCCCACCTTGCCGTAAGGAATTAAGAGACCGTACTCCCAAGAGCCATCAGTATTTAACATCAGATTTCCCCTTTTGGCTTGGCCAGTTGGACCAACATTAATCGGTGCTGGCACATTTCCGTTTGGTGGTGCTTGGGTTGGTTCAACCCAAGCCCAGGCAAAGACAACAACAAAAAGTAAAGCGGTTAAGGCAACAGGGAAACCAGTAAGGAAAAGAGATTTGATTTTTGCCTTCATATACATATATCTTTATTTATTTCTCCCCCTCCTTCTCTTTCAAGGAAGGGGAGGATTTAAGAGGAAGTGGTTAGGCGCTCTCCCCGGTCAAAGGAGAGGTTATCTTGCTTTTTTGTTAAGTATTTCTTGGATTTTCTCTGGGCTTAATGGCTTTTTTTGATTTTCGGGAGCTCTTTTGTTGAGTATTTTTTGAACTTCTTCCGGGGCTAATGGCTTTCTCTGCTTTTCTGGAGCTCTTTTGTTAAGTATTTTTTGGATTTCCTGAGAGGTGAGGTTCTTCTGGGGTTGTGGCTTTTGGGGAAGGGGAGATTTTTCTACCTTTGGTGGGCGTGAGAGATACCAGACAAGAAAAAAGCAAATAAGAGAGAGTAGAACAATTATTCCCAGCCATTTTAGATATGTTTTTCTTTTTCCTTGGAGAAAATCAGGCATTATTAAATTAAACCACAGATTGGAAATCTTTGTCAAGTGGGAATTTCCGAATTTAAATCAAAATGCAAAAATCAAAAATCAAAATGAGATTTTAAATCTCAAAATTCAAATCTCAAATCTCAAAAATCAATTTCCAATTTCCAAGTTCCAATTTCCAATTAAATTCCAATACTCAATGACCGAATGACCAAATCTTATTAGAATTTTCAATTTGCAATATCCAATTTCCAATTAAATTCCAATTACCGAATTACCAAATGACCGAAACAATTTTATTAATTGAGAATTTGGTCATTGGAATTTGAATATTAATTGGAATTTGGATATTGGATATTGGAATTTTTCTGTTTTGATTATTGGAAATTGGATATTAATTGGAATTTGGAATTTGGATATTGGAAATTCTACCGGGGGCTTGACAGATGGAGTTTTTTTGTGTTAAAAAGGAGAGGTTTTGGATAGATGTGTTAATCGCTTTTTTGGCTCTTTGTTTTTTTGGCAGGACAGGACCTGCCAGCTTATAAAAGGTAAGCGATTAACCTTTGGTGATATGGCAAAAACAAAGAGATCCATTCAATGGGTCCAAACAGAGCAAAATCAAAAATACGCCGGGATTCACATAGTTGCCGATTTTTGGCTGGGAAACATAATAGAGGCCCCAAAGAGAATTGAGGAGATTTTGGTTGAAGCAGCCAAAAGAGGCAACAACATTCCTCTAGAAACGACCATCCATAAGTTTGAACCCCAGGGGATAACAGGGGTTGTTTTATTGGCTGAATCCCATATTGCTCTTCATCTTTGGCCCGAGTATAAATATCTGGCAATTGATATTTTTACCTGCGGCGATAAAGCCACCCCTGACAAATCGTTGGCATATCTTAAAGAGGTTTTTCAGCCAGAAAAGGCAGAGGTGAAAAAAATTATCAGAGGAAACTATTATGGAAAAATATCTCAACCAACTTTATAAAAGGTTTATTACTCTGGATAAAAACTACCTTGTCTTAGATGCAAAAAGATACTCCACCAGTTTGAAAAAACTAAAGATATCCGATAGAGAACTTTACCAATTTTACAAGAACTATTATCAGCCCAGTTTCATTGATTTTTTGTCCGACATCAAGAATATAATCTATTCTGAAAATGTTTTAGAATTTATTCAAAAAACATCAAGCGAGGACTGGAACCTCTGGCCCTATTTGGATTTTTTGGTCAAAGAGAAAATTATAAAGGTAGAGAAAAGCGGGAGGCCAATTTTATTAAAAAAGGAACTGAAGAAGGTGATTCTTCCTCCCCTAAAAGAGGGAGAAATAAAAAATGTCTTAGAAAAAAAACTGGGGGTGAGGATAAAAAAGAGTGATTATGTGATTAATCTTTTTAAGAAAATCTGTCCTTTTAGGGTTAAGAAGGAGTGGGACCAGATGCCTATTTCTCAGGGTTCGGCTTTGTTTTTGGTAAGCAAGATATCAGAGGTCCTCCCATTAAAAGGACCATTTCTTTTTGTCGGAGACGATGACTTTATTTCTGTTATCTTGGCTCTGTCCAATCCTGATTTTCAGTTGAAGGTCATAGATGCTGATAAGGAGATTCTTTCCTCTATTGCCTTTCTGGCTGATAAATTTAATCTTAAAATTGAAACTGAGAGGTTAGATATTAGGAAAAGAAGAAAATCTAAAGAAAAATTTATTGGCTTTCTGACGAACCCTGTCTATACCCAGGCGGGAGTGGAAGAATTTGTGGGTTTTGGCATAAGGCAATTGTCAGACAAGGGGGCAAGGGTTTTTTTAGAAGTGGGGGATGAATCAATTGGTAAAAGGTTTTTGTTTTTGCAGGAATTTTTCAGCAAAAACAATCTGGTAATAGATGAGATTATTAAAAGAAAAATATCTTATCCCTATATAATGCTCTATAAAGAAGACAAGGAGATTTTGAGAAGGTTTACCTCCTTGATAGAAGAAGGAATTATTAAAAGACACCCGAAGTTAGCCGCCTCCTTGTATATTTTTAGGTATATTCCCAAAAGACCCAAAAAACTAAAGAGAAAGGGAGAGTTTTATGCCTATCTCTAATTATGTCAATTTTGGATAGATTTTTTGGCAATGCCAATGATAAATACCTAAAAAAGATTCAAGGGTTGGTGGACAAGATAAACTCTCTTGAGAAAGAACTTGAAAAGGAATCGAACCAGCAACTAAAAGAGAAAACCAAAGAGTTCAGAGAGCGGTTAGCGGGAGGAAGGGAAACCCTTGACGATATCTTGCCTGAGGCATTTGCCGTGGTTCGGGAAGCAGCAAAGAGGACTCTAGGACAGCGTCACTTTGATGTCCAATTAATTGGAGGGATTGTTTTACATCAGGGGAAAATTGCCGAGATGAAGACCGGAGAGGGAAAGACGCTTACTGCCACCCTGCCTCTTTATCTCAATGCCCTTACCGGCAAGGGCTGTCATTTGGTTACTGTTAACGATTATTTAGCCAGGCGGGATACTGTCTGGATGGGCCAGATTTATCATTTTCTCGGGCTCTCAGTTGGCTGCCTTAATCATGAGCAGTCATTTTTATATGACCCAGAATATAAAAAACCAGACGAGGAAAAGGATAGGATTAGGGATGAGATGGGTTCTTTTAAGGTGGTGGAGGATTATTTAAGACCCTGTTCCCGAAAGGCTGCCTACCTTGCTGATATTACCTATGGCACCAACAACGAGTTCGGCTTTGATTATCTGCGGGATAATATGGTTTATGATTTAAAGGACCAGGTTCAGCGTGGGTTTAATTTTGCCATTATTGACGAAATTGACTCAATTTTAATTGACGAGGCACGGACACCCTTGATTATCTCTGCTCCGGATACAGAAAGTTCAAACTGGTATCAAGAGTTTGCCAGAATTATCCCCCAATTAGACCCGAAAACAGATTACGAGATTGACGAAAAGATGAAGGCGGTTACCCTGACCGAATCAGGAATTGATAAAATTGAAAGAATTCTTGGGATGAACAATATCTATGAACAGAAGGGGATAAAGTACCTTCATCACTTAGAGCAGGCATTAAGGGCAGAAACCCTTTTCAAAAGAGACCGGGATTACATTGTCAAGAATGGCCAGGTGATTATTATTGATGAGTTTACCGGCAGATTGATGCCTGGCCGGCGGTGGTCAGGAGGTCTCCATCAGGCAATTGAGGCGAAGGAAGGGGTGAGGGTTCAGCCAGAGTCGCTGACCTTGGCTTCAATTACCTTTCAAAACTATTTTCGGCTTTACAAGAAGTTGGCTGGTATGACTGGGACCGCAGTCACATCTGCTGAAGAATTTGATAAGGTCTATAAATTGGAGGTAATTGTTGTTCCTACCAACAAGCCAATGATTAGGAAAGATTTGCCGGACAGGGTTTACAAAACCGAGAGGGCAAAATTTAGAGCAATCATTAAGGAAATAAAAGAAAGGCATAGCAGGGGCCAGCCCATCCTGGTGGGTACAAGGTCGGTTGAAAAAAATGAATATATTGGTAAACTATTAGAAAGGGAAGGGATTCCTCACCAGATTCTTAATGCCAAGAACCATCAGCGGGAGGGAGAAATTATTTCTCAGGCAGGAAGGGTTGGCCAGGTAACCGTAGCCACCAATATGGCAGGAAGGGGGGTAGATATAATTTTAGGGGGGAACCCTCCTGATCCTGAAGAGGCGGAGAAGGTAAGGAAACTTGGAGGACTGATGGTTATCGGAACTGAGAGGCACGAGGCAAGAAGAATTGACAATCAGTTAAGAGGGAGGGCAGGAAGACAGGGAGACCCAGGCTGTTCTCAGTTTTTTGTTTCTTTAGAAGATGACCTGATGAGGATATTTGGAGGAGACAGGATAAAGTCATTGATGTCTGCCTTGAAGATTCCTGAGGACCAGCCCATTGAGGCAAAGATTGTTTCCAAAGCGATTGAGGAGGCGCAGTCGAAGGTTGAGGGGATGAATTTTGATTCAAGAAAGTATTTATTGGAGTATGATGATGTAATGAATATCCATCGGGAGACGATTTATCGGAAGAGGAAAGAGGTTTTGGCTTCTAGCCCAGAGCAGTTAGAAAAGAAGATGGAGGATATTGTTTCAAGATTCGGGTTTGACAAGGAACAATTAAAAAAGAAGGCAGAGACAATAGGTAAAGATAAATTTTATCAGTTAGTCAGATTTATCTTCTTAAGGACGATAGACGGCCTCTGGATTGAGCATTTGGAAAATATGGATTACCTGAGGGAATCGGTTAGATTAAGGGCTTATGGTCAGAGAGACCCCTTGGTAGAATATAAGAGCGAGGGCCACAAGATGTTTAAAAGGTTACTTGAAACCTGTGACGCCACTGTTGCCAAAACCATTTTTGCCATTAATATCAAGCCCGAGAAATCCGAACCATTGACTGTTTCTCCCAGACCTGTTGTTCAACAGGCAGCACCTATAACAAGAGGCAAGAGAAAGATTGGCCGAAACGACCCCTGTCCGTGCGGAAAAATCAATCCCCGAACAGGCAAGCCAATGAAATACAAGAAGTGCTGCTATCCAAAATATGGATAAAAAAATAAAACGGAATAAATCTTATGAAAAAAATTATTGCTGGAAATTGGAAGTTTAATAAGGAACTGCGGAACAAAGAGAGGGCGAGAGAATTTATTGAAAAACTGGAAAAGGAAATAGCAGGAATTGAGAATGTGGAGGTGAAGGTCTTCCCCCATAATTTAGTTTTGCCCTATTTGGCTGGCAAAACCAAAAAGGTAAAACTGGGGGCTCAAGACCTTCATTGGACAGAGGATGGTTCTTTTACCAGCGCTCAATTTTCTGCTTGCGATATTGTTAACCTGGGAGTAAAGCAGGTTTTAATTGGTCATTCAGAAACAAGATTTTATTTTGGGGTTGATGAGAAAAAGGTGGCATTAAAACTAAAGGCCGCTCTAAAAGAAGGAATTTTGCCTATTATCTGTATTGGAGAGGATATTAAGGAAAAAGAAGAGGGAAAAACCAAACAGGTTTTGGAAAAGCAGATTAAAGAGGGAATTTTGCCTGCCTTGGCTGAGTTTTCGGCAGAATCAAAGCCAGAATTCCTTATCGGTTATGAGCCGATTTATGCTATTGCAGGTTTTGCTAAATTAAGAGGAAAAGAGCCGAAGTCGGCAAGGATTGAGGATATAGAGTTTGCCCACGGGACTATCAGAGAGGTCTTTTCTCGGGCTGGCTATTCGGAGGTGAAAATTTTATACGGGGGGAGTTCAAAACCAGAAAATGCCAAAGAACTTTTGTCTCAAGCGTTTATTGACGGGCTTTTGGTTGGCACCGCCAGTTGGAGTTTGCCTTCATTTTTGCAAATGATTAGAATAGGGGAGAGTTTGGGATGAAAAAGATATTATTAGCAACTTTTAATTCGGGAAAGATAAAAGAATACAAATTGCTCTTGAGGGGCTTGCCTCTGAAAATTTTGGGGCTGAAAGACCTCGGTATAAAAGAAAAGATAGAAGAGAAGGGAGATAGTTTTTTAGAGAATGCCTTTCTAAAGGCAGATTTTTATTCAAAACTTACCAATTTACCGACACTGGCTGATGACAGTGGCTTGGAGATTGATTCCCTAAACCGGATGCCGGGGGTCAGATCAAGAAGATGGCCCGGATATGAAGCAACAGACAGGGAACTGCTTGATTTTACCCTAAAGAAACTAAAGAACTTTCCTTGGAAGGAGAGAGGGGCTAAATTAAAAACAGCCCTTGTTCTTATCATCCCTCATCAAGAAGGGGGGGCTATTTTTATTTCCGAGGGGTCTTTAAAGGGGATTATTGCCACAAAGCCAAGAGGGAAATTGGTTGCTGGATACCCCTACCGTCCCATTTTTTATCTTCCAAAACTCAAAAAAACCCTTGCCCAACTGACCTTTAGAAAGGAAATAGAAGTTGGTCAAAGAAGAAGGGCGCTTAAGAAACTGATTCCTGTATTGAAACTTCTGCCAAAAATTAACTTTGACCTCTCTTTATCCTCTCTAGGACCATTTGAAAAGAGGGTTTTAGAGGAGGTAAAAAAAATTCCTATGGGCAGGACTAAAACGTATAGTCAGATTGCCAGGGCAGTTTCCAGACCAAACTCAGCCAGGGCTGTTGGCTTGGTATTGTCAAAAAATCCTCTTCCCTTGATTATTCCCTGCCATAGAGTAGTTGGCAAGCAAGATATAGGAGGGTATATTTTTGGTAGGAGGACAAAGAAATATCTTCTCAAATTAGAAAAGGAGGCAAATGATAAAATTTCTCAACTGCAAAATAGACATCTCAAAAGGTGTTTTTCAGCCAAGAATTGAAACTGAGTTCTGGACAAAGAAAGCCATAGAGGAGATTCAAAATAAGACAATTGGTCTTAGTCGAACACTGAAGATATTAGATATTTTCAGCGGCTCCGGGTGTATTGGGATTGCTGTTTTGAAAAATGTCAGAAATAGTTTTGTTGACTTCGTTGATTTTGACAGAAAGGCGATCGAACAGATTAAGGCAAACCTTGAACTGAATGGAGTATCAGACCGTTACCAGATAATAATGTGTAATTTGTTTGAAAAACTGAAGGGCAAGAGATATGATTTTATTCTAGCCAACCCTCCCTATGTTGCTCAGAGCCGGATTTTTGAGGTTCAGAAAAGCGTCTTGGAGGAAGACCCCCATCTGGCGCTGTTTGGAGGAAAAGACGGAATGAAATACATCAGAATATTTTTGAAAAAGGTAGCAGGTTATCTTAAAAATGAGGGGATATTTTATTTAGAGTTTGACCCTAGCCAAAAGCAGGAAATTGAAGAAATTTGCCATTCTCAAAATCTATCGGTTAGATTTTACCGAGACCAGTTTAATAAATGGAGATTCCTTCGGGCACATAAAGCAAAGCAAACCCGCCAAATGTCAGATGTCAAATGTCTTAAAGAGAAATTCGAAATCCGAATTTCGAAACAAATAAAACAGAAATTCATAGAAATTAGCACCTTCAGTGCGAAATTAATAGAAATTCATTG
>CAZPZY010000017.1:0-11862 GCA_964591195.1 uncultured Candidatus Saccharibacteria bacterium | reverse complement strand
AAATATCACCGGGCAGTTTTCCCAAATAAGGAATTTTTCCAAAAAAACTAAAAATTAGCCCCAAAATCACAAGTAAGCTCCCAAACAAAATTAGAGTTTTTCCAAAAAATGAAATCATTTTTTAAATCTTTTCTTTTTTATGATAACAAAATTTTTTAATAAATACAAAAGCAAACCCTCCCGGCCTATTTTGAAAAGAGCAATAGCAACTTTCGTTTATTCCTCCAGTACTGTATCCCACTCTATCCTCCGCACATACTGAGAAATCTTACTAAAAATAAGATCTGCGTCTACATTTTTATACTTGCTTATTTTTTAGAGAAAGAGAAAGCAGTGATTGACAAAATGGTATCATTTATGATACCATTTTGGTATAAAAGTGGTTCTATATGAACAAAACGATATTAAAACAAATAATAAAGGAGTTTCAAGAGTTTAGGTTCCCCTTAATTTATCCCCGAGATATAAAAATTCCTTTAGATTCAAAAAAGATTGTAGCGATTTCTGGTCCCCGACGAAGCGGGAAAACCTTTCTTTTGTTTTATCAAATTAAAAAATTACTGGCTCAAAAAGTGCCCAGAGAAAGAATTTTATATATAAATTTTGACGACCCCCGCTTACTTCCTTTTAATTCTAAAGATATGGAAGATTTGCTTGAAGCCTATTTTGAACTTTATCCTTCTTTTAAAAATAAAAGAAACTTCGCCTTTTTTGATGAAATCCAAAATGTAAAAGATTGGGAAAGAAGTATAAGAAGAATTTATGATAGCCAAAACTTCAGAATTTTCCTCACTGGCTCTTCTTCAAAATTCTTAAGTAAAGAAATTGCTAGTTCATTAAGGGGTCGAGCAATAAATTACGAACTTTTACCCTTTTCTTTTAGGGAAATTCTTAAAGTAAAAGGGGTTGAAATTAGGCCTGATACTTTTTATTCTAAAACCAGATTTACCATAAAAAAACTTCTTTCTCAATATCTGAAAGAGGGCGGTTTTCCTGAAGTGGTTTTAGAAAAAAATCAAGATGTCAAAATCCGCATTCTTAAAGAATATCTGGAAACAATGTTTTTTAGGGATTTAGTGGAAAGATTTAATATAAAAAATCAATCTGTTTTGAGAGAAATGATAAAGTATTTAACTTCAAATGTGGCTTCACTTTTTTCTCTTAACGCCTTTTGGAAATGGATAAAGCAAACCTATCCTGTAGGAAAGAAAACCTTGATAAATTACATTTCCGCTTTGGAAGAAATAGGCATTTTCTTTTTGGTCAGAAAATTTTCTTTTTCTTTAAAAGAGCAAACTCAGAGGCCAAGAAAATCTTATATAATAGATAATGGCTTAAGAACTGCCTATGGATTTAAATTCAGTCAAGATATGGGGAAGGTTTTGGAAAATTCAGTATTTTTAGAACTGAAACATAGACAAGCAAAAGATCCATTAATGGAAATATTTTACTGGCAGGACTATCAAGGAAAAGAGGTGGACTTTGTAATAAAAAGGGGAAGAAAAATAAAAGAATTAATTCAGGTTTGTGCCAATCTTGAAGATTTTAAAGTAGAAAAGCGAGAAATAAACTCTTTATTAAAAGCAGGCAAAGAAACAAAATGTAAAAATTTTTTGATAATAACCGAGGATTGTGAAAAAGAGGAAAAAGTCGGAAATAAAAAAATAAAATTTATTCCTCTTTGGAAGTGGTTATTGGAATAAAGTTTTTCTATCCTTCTTTCCCATTCTTTTTCTGAAAGAAAAAGATAACTCGGAAGCATTTTAAAAAAGGTATTTTTTAATCCAGCTTACAGTTTCTTTTATTAATTTTTGTTGTTCAAAATAATCTTCAAATTTATGATCAGTATCCAGTTTAACCAGTTTTATATTTTTATATTTTTTTGCCAATTTTTCTGAAAACTTTAAAGGAACCACTTCATCTTTTTCTCCATGAAGAATTAAAATTGGTAAATGTATCTTTGAAAGAACAGAAGAATAGTCTTTATTTTCATTTTCCTTCAAATATTCTAAGCCCATTTTCTTATCCTTAACTATCAAATATCCCTTTTTCTTCCATTCTTTTAACTGTTCCTCTGAATTCCAGATTGGGATAAGTTTTTTCTGGCAAAAAGCAGGAGTCCAAAAAACTATTGTCTTTAGAGAAATGTCCGAATGATTTTTATAATATAATGTTGCTGCTACACATCCTAGGCTCTCAGCTACAAAAGCCATTCTTCTGCTATCTAAATTTACTTGCTTAAAAATACCTTTTATTACCGTATCTAAATCTTCAATCTGTCTTTTGAGTGTAGTATTTTCTAACTCTCCTTCTGAATCCCCACATCCGGAAAAATCAAACCGAAAAACAGCGATTCCTTCTTTTTCTAAAAACCTAGCCAATCTTACCAAACTTCTTTTCGACTTGGTCTGTCCAAATCCATGAACTAAAACTACTAAAGGAGGTTTTTCTTTTTTGGGTAAATGAAGTATCCCAATTAACTGCTCACCTCTTTTGTTTTCAAAAACTAAAGGAATTTCTTTTCTCATTTTTTTCTTTTCTCAACCTCCTGAATTACTTTTCTTTTTCTTACCAATCTTTTTGGACTCCTATCTTTAATCACAACAATACCGGATTTTTCAGAAATCTGACTTTCTATTTCTGGAAGAATTTTCTTTATTAAACTCCCAAAAACCTCTAATACTCCTATTACCTTTCCCTCGCGGGCTGCTATAGAAAATTCATTTAAAGTTCCTATTCCTCCACCAATACATATTATCCCATCACACTCAATTATTGATAAAACATTTCGGCCAATCTTATCTAAATTAGTAAAAATCGAGTCCACATTTTGAGAAGAATAAGGATAAGAAAAAGGGGGCTCAATATTTTATTTTTACCTCCTTCATTAATTCTGTTTGAATTTATTCCCAATTAAACAGTTTTTCAACTTCCAACTTTTTGAAATTTCAATTCTTAAAACACTCTAACTAAAATTAAAATCAAAATCAAATTAACTTAAATTTCAATTATCTTTTCTACTCCCTTGCAACAAAAGCAAATCTTGGTGTGGCATTCCGCTTTGCTTCACATTTTCTATTCTATCTTAATAACTTTTCCCACTCCATTTTCTACGAAATCATTTTGATATTCTTTTTTAAATAATTCTCTAATTTCATCTCCGGAACAATGAGAGGGAGCCACTTTTTTCACTTTTAATTTTTTTAATTCAGAAACTACTCTTTTTGGAGGATGATGAAATCCTCCTAAAACTAAATAAACTTCTTTTTGAGGAAACATCTCTTTTGCTTTTCTGACAATTTTTACTATCCCTGGATGAGCGCAACCAGTAATTATAATCAAACCTTTTTTAGAAAGAATCACTAAAGATTGCTCTTTTGGCGGTCCATAAAGTTCTCCAGTTGAAAAAACAAAATCTGAAATTTTTTGAGGTTTTGAGACATCAACAAAACTTGCCCCATAACTTTTTATCATCTCTCTTACTGAATCTGGAAAAGAAGCCGGGATAAAAACCTTTACCTTTGAATTTTCTTTTAAAAATCCTTCTAATCCTCCTAAATGATCTCCGTGAATATGAGAAATTACTACTTTATCAATTGATTTAGGATCAATCCCTAATTTTTCCATATTAAAAAGCAAAATGCTTGGGTTGCCTCCAGTATCAAACAAAACTCTTTCATTTGGAGTTTTAATTACTAGCCCAAAGCCCCAAGCAGTTTTTAGTTCTGGGTTAACCTGATAATTATCATAGACCGAAATCAAGGTAATTTCTGGTGCTTGTTTTTCTTTTGTTTCTAAAAATTTCTCTTCAATTGGAGTTTGTTTTTCCAAAATTTCTCCCTTTTTTACCCAAAAAATCCCTCCCCCTATCAAAACCGAAATCAAAATTAAAATTAAAATTTTAAAATTCATATTTGGATATCTGAATGAAAAGCCCATCTTAAGAACTTAGAAGCTGCCTTCCTTCATTTTTTAAAAATATTTTTTATCTCTTTTTTCTTTAGCAAATCTTAAAAGGGCAACCTCAAAATGGCGAAAGTCATAACCTTTTATTTTATGCTCCTTCCAATATCTTTTAAGCCCTTTTAAAGTAGTAGGAAGTTTTAACTGTCTGGCAGATAGTTTTACAAATTTTTGTACTTCAGGATCTGCCTTTTTCCAAATTCCCCGAAGTTCTCTTAAAAAGATATTGCATGTCACAGGCCCTACACTGTAAAACTCTTGAAGTTTTCTCTGTAAATCCTCTGAATCTTTAGCCTCCTTTTCTAAGTTATTTAAATCTCCTTTATATCTTTCAAGAAGTTGTTTGCAAACCCTTAAAATCTCATTGGAGGTCTTTCCATCATATCTTACATATCCTCCTTCTCTCATTATAGGGTTTACCAAAAAGTCCCAACCTGCTTTTAGAATTTTTTGTGGGGTAAGCAAATTGTATTTTTCGAAGGTCTTATAGGTTCTTTTGGCAATGGTTTCTGAAATTCGCGCTCCAAACAAAAGAGAAGCCAAAAACCATTTAAAGATTTCATTTTTATCCTTTGTTTCTAAGTTTATCCCTAATTCCTTGGAATAAAGGGTGCCGTATTTTTTTTAGTAAATCTTTGAGATTCATATTTCTCTCTGTTTCATTTTTTTGAAGAGTAAAATAGCTAAAATGATCTGCAAAATTGCAATAAGTTCAAATATAAAAAGTATTGTTAGCTTTTCTATTTGAAATATCTCTGAACCCAAATTGCGGACCATAATAATTGGGGTAAGAGGAATAATTATGAATGGGAGTAAAATGGCCAAGGTATGAGCTATGGTTTTATCTGATCTTTTGTATTCTCTAAAAGCGAATATCCCAACCAAAATTGTCAAAATAGCAGCAATTAATCCTAAAATTACTCCCCTAAAATAAACAAAGCCACAAATGTAAAAAATCACCTTGGATATAAAATATAACAACCCAAGCAAGATATAAGAAAGATATACTTTATTTTCCATAATTTCCATTTTCGCTGCCTCTATATTTCCTCTATATTTTAAGTTAAATTTATTTCTTAATAAAATTTCTTTTTGTCTTGCCAAGGTTAATATATTGCATTAAACGAAGCTTTGCCGTAGGCAAAGTGTAGGTGGAGTTGCGAAGCAGCGAAACCGTTTAATGCCTGTTATATTCCCGCAATGATCTACGAGCTATACTTTTCCTTCTTTTTTTAATTCCTTACTCAATTTCTTTTGGCAATCAATAGCTAAGCGAATACACTCTTCAGGATCATAGCCTAAATCATCACACCATCTAATAGTTGAGAAAATGATATTGCCTAATTCTTTCTTCAATTCTTCATCGGTATGTGTAGCTTTATCTCTTTCATAGTTTCTTTCCCACCGACAAATATCACCGAAAACTTTACCCATCCTTACTATAATTTGAGAAAGAGTCAATTTTTGATTGCCCCAGATTTCTCTGGCTGTTTTTAATAATTCCTTTATCTCCATAATAGTTTTAATGATTATTTTAGATATTTATAAATTTATTGATTTTTGCGAGCCCACGTCGATTGAATATAACAAGTTTTAAGCGCACTTCAACTTCGGTGGAATTTGCTTAAAAATCGACCTTTTATATAATGATTTAGATAATCATAAATGGCTTATGAATGTATTCTAAATCTATTTATGAATAACAAATTTCCTCTAAATTTCAATTATTCTCCCTGCCCCTCCCTCAATGTATTTTTGAGGATAGAGCTTTTTAAGTTCTTTTTTATGCTGGGTACAATGAGTGGGGCAAATTAGGTTTATATCTTTGAACAGTTCAAATTGGGAAAAGCCGTGCATTCCGCCAATGATGGCATAAATTTTTCCCCGCCCATCTTGCTTTACAAAATAAGGCGGGCAAGCAAATTTTTTGGCCGCATCTAAAATAGTTCCCATATAGGGATGAGAACAACCGACAATTAAAACAGTCCCCTTCTCTGTTATTACTCCCATTGATTGCTCTATTCCTTCTAACTCTCCTGTTGAAAAAATATTTTCATGAATTTTTGTTGGCTCTTTTAAAACAACTTCATTTTCAAGGACCATTGAACAAGGAACATAAATTTTTTTGATATTTGGATTTATTTTTAAGAGTTCAGAAAGGCCTCCGGTATGGTCAAAATGTAAATGAGAGATAAAAACCTCTTCAATTGATAAAGGATCAATTCCCAATTTTTTCATATTAGAAAGTAAAATTTTTCCATTTGTTCCAGTATCAAATAGAATTTTAGGGGCACCTTTTTCTTCTACCAAACAGGAAAAACCCCAATCTGACTGAAGGTCTTTTCTAAAAGCAGTATTGTCGTAGATAATGGTAATTTTCATTTTGGATTGTTTCTTTTAGATTATTTATAAGAGCCTCCAACCTTCTTTGGATTTCAGAGATTATCAAAGATTAAACAATTTGACCTCCTCTCTTTTTACTATAAACAAAATCAATTAAAATAACGATCACTGAAATTATTATGGCGAAAAGTAAAACAGAAAAGGCAGTTAAAGCGCTTTCTAATAGTTTTGGTTTTAGCATCAAAATTAAACCCAAGAATAAAATCATAAAACCTGAAACAAGTTTTAATCTCCTCACCCAGATTTGAGAAAAGGTCTTCTTTCCTAATGTAAGAGCGAAGATTAAAACAATAAAAAGCAAAGGAATAACATAAACTAAATTGTAAAAAATTAAATAAAGATAATACTCTAAAGAAGATAATTCTCTTAATGTTAAAATTCTGGCATAGACCATCGGAAAGCCAAAGGTACATAAAAGTTCATAGATATTTACAGTAGAAGCAATAACTGCCGTGCCGACAATTAACGCTAATGTAGATTTTGCCAAACTCAAATTTTTCACCCTTTGGATAAATTTTTCTTTATGGCTTTTTGGCAAGGTCAAAGAAATTCCTTTTTGAAAGAAAAAATAGTCCTTAATATTGATGGTACCGGCAAAAATAGCAATAAGCCCGGCAATAATCGTTAAAAGTGTAACTTTTTCACCCAATTGAAAAACATTCAGTAAAACTGACATAAACAAAAAGTAAAAAAGCCCTGAGAAAAATACAAAAATTCCTCCTACCAAAAGAATTTTTCTTCTGGCTCCACTCAAACCAATTAAAGCTGCTAAAAGAAAGGTTAAAACAAAAAAGGCACAGGGATTAAAACCGTCTGCTAAAGCAATTAAGAAGGTTAAAACCGGTAAAGAAACTTTTTTGGTTTCTATTTTTCCAATAAAAGGAAGGTTAATAGTTTCTTCTTCAGGTTTTTGACTGATTTCTTCTTTAGGTTCTTGATTTTCTTCAGGTTTGCTTGTTATCAAATTTTCTGAAACATTTATTTTTATTGCGTTTTCAAATTCAGCATAAGAGACAAATTCTGAACTTTCTGGAAAGGCACTGCCTGAAAATTCAACCTTCTGAGGTTTAACAATATCAAATGCCTTATTTTTTAATTTTTCAAAAACATTTTCTGTAAAAAGGAGTTCTTTTAGTTCTTTTTGAGTAATTTTTTCTTTCCCGATTGTTCGTGGAGGAGCCTCACCATTCCATTGAAAAAGGTATTCATTTTTGTTTAATCTAATTAAAATTCTTCCATTTGCCCAGATTTTCGGAAAAGCCGGAAGTTCATTTAAATTAAGATTCTCAAAGGAAACTGATTTATCAATCAAAGGGCAAGGATTTGAAATTTTTGATTTAATATAACTTTCTCCCTTTGGAACCTCAATTCTTCCCAATTTAATATTGGATTTATCAAAAACCAGTTGAGGCACTGCTGCCTGAGTTTTGTATTCCTTTGCATAATCTCCAAAAAACTTAGAATTTGGACTTTCCCAGTCGCCTCCTTTCCAGCCATATTCAATAATAACTAAATTAGGATATTTTTTAATCCACTGATTTAAAACAATAGGATCAGTATAAGCACAATTGGGACAGCCAATAAAAGTGAAATAAAGGGTACAAAAATAGTTCTGGCTCTCATCGGCAGGGGCGTCTCTAACAGTGTGAGCCAAAATCTTTGAGGAAGGAAAAAGAAGCAAAAACAACAAGAAAATGATAAAAATGTGTCTTCTCATAATTATTTAACATCACAGGTTGAAAATAACAATTGACCCTTTGAATATGCTTCAACTATTTCTTTTGACCAAGGAATTTCTCTTTCTATTTTTATTTTATATTTTTTGGCAATTTTTCCAATTCTTGTCTTGTCTCCCAGGTTTGCCTGATTTAAAATTATCTTGACCGGCACTTTTAATTTTTTACACAAATCTAAAATCAAATTCAAGTCATAGGCTCCCATTGGAGTAGGTTCAGTTACCGCATAAACCAAATCGCAATTCATTAAAGCCGAAATTACCGGGCAGTGAGTGCCAGCGGCTGTGTCAAGCAAAACATAATCTGCCTTAATTTTTTTAGCGAAATCTAAGGCAAACTCTTTAACCTTAGCCACCACCGGTCCTGTTTCCTCCAATCCTGCCTTCGCTACCCCCGTAATTAGCCAAAATTTTAAGTTTTGAGATTTGAGTTTTGGTTTTGAGATTTGAGTTTTGAGATTTGAGATCTTACTAAGGTATATCTTCCCTGTTTCTTCTTTTTTTGGTTCTATTGCTTTGTGCGGACAGACGCTCCAGCAAGCCCCACACCCAGAACATAAATCTCTAATAAATATCGGATACTGACCCGGAACCTGACCCCGAAGTAGAACCTTCGGTTCACTACGGGGCAAGAAAATAGCATTTGACCTACAGGTTCTCACGCACAAACCGCATTTTTTACATTTTTTCTTATTTAATTTCGGAAATTCTGTATAAATTTTCTTTTCTGGACCTTTTAATTTTTGTCCTAATAACAAATAGTCATTGGGGCACTCAACATCACAATCACAAAGAATTACCTTTTTACCTTTCTTTACAAATCTATTGGCAAGCAAAACAGCGATAGTGCTTTTCCCAACTCCCCCTTTTCCTCCGCTGATAGCAATAGTTTTCATTTTATTATTTGATTTAGAAAACATCATTTTCTGTCAAGTCTCTTAGTTTGCCTTTCTGAAAAAGATTCATATTCTCTTTAATAGTCCTTTTTGATGCTTTTTTGTCTTTATCTTATAATTCTTAAATAGATTGAAGGCCCTCGGTCCCAAACCAAAACAAATTACCGCATCAACCCCCAACTTCTTTAAAAATTCTGGAGGCAAAATCGCTTCTCCCTTCGCCTCCGGATTGGGATAAACTTTAATGTCTTTTTCTTCAGTATCAAGAATCAAAAAGTTTTTTGCCCTGCCAAAATGACGACAAATTTCATCTTCTAATTTGTTACCATCAGTGGGAAAAACTATTTTCATAATCTTTTAAAATATCACTTAATCTCTTATTTTCTGGAATAATCTCAATTTCCACACCAAAACTCTCTAAATTTCTTTTGGCGTTGGGACCAATGCCTTTAGTTAAGACCTTGTCAGCCGAAACTGCCTTGACAAGCCTGGCGCCATGAGGGGTGCCTTTTTTGAAATAGGGATTTTTAACAATTTCTTTTTGTAAGATTTCCCCATCTTCTGCCAAATCTAAAACCAAATATTCCTTAGCCCCAAAACTTTGAGAGACTTCGCCTTTTTCCAAGGGAATAATGGTTCTTTTTCCTAATTTTTTGGGACCCACTTCTTCAAACCCTTCAGCAGTACAAATTTTAGGACCAAATTCAGAAAGAATGGTCTCTCTTTTCATCTCATGGGGCTCAATGGAAATGATAATATATTTTAGTTCGGGAATATTCCGGAGCAATCTATCTTCCAAACCCTTGGTTATCTTGCTCACCTGATTAACCCTTAATTTGGGGTCAATGTTTATCTTTAGTTCGGCAAAATTTGCCCCGCCGATTTTTCTGGTCTTCATTCCGGATATTTCAATCTTATGAGCCGAACAAATTTTTCTAATCCTCTCTTCAATCTCCTTATTTGAAACATCTAGAAGAGAATCAGTAATTTCTCTGCCAACCTTAAAGGACTCCCAAACTATATAAAGACCGATCAAAATTGCCACAATGGCATCGGCAAAAGCATAATATCTGACCAAAAACAATCCTATTAAAACTCCCAGAGAGGAAAGAACATCCGCTCTTGAATGTTCAGCATCGGCTACAAGAGATAAACTCTCATACTTTCGACCGTAACGAAATTTTAAACGAGCCATTACCTCGTTCAAAACTATAGAAAGCACCATCAGTCCTATCGCCCAAGTGCTAAAGTAAACAGGTTTGGGTGATAAAAAACAGTTTATTCCTTCCCAAATAATCCAGACAGCAGAGGTAAATAAAAGCAAAGCAACAAAAAGACCGGTCAAACTCTCAACGCGATAAAAGCCGTAGGGATGCCTTTCATCAACAGGTCTTTTTGAGATTTTAATTCCCAAAAAGGTAACAAAGGAAGAAAAAATATCCAAAGAAGAATGAAGCCCATCAGCAATTAAGGCGATACTGTTGACAAAAAAACCCACTCCCAACTTAGCAACGGCTAAAGCGATGTTAACACAAACCGAAATGAGGGAAACCCTTTCTTTTGTCATTAAGATGGTAAGCCAAATAATGGTGTAGTTAGATATTTTAGGCCATTATCAGGCAAAATAGCCACTATCGCCTTCCCCTTGCCTAATTCCTTTGCTTTTCTAAGAGCCACCCACATTATTGCTCCTGAAGACATACCAATTAGCAGCCCTTCCTCTCTTGCCATCCTTCTGGCAACCTCAAAGGTCTTTGAAATGTCCTCTTTACCTATTTCTATAATCTCATCAAATGCCTCCTTTTTGAATAATTGGGTAGGATAGGGTTCATTAGGATTCCTTAAGCCCTGAATGCTTACCCCCTTCTTAGGAGTGACCCCAATTATCTTTATTGCCTGATTATATTCCCTCAGTATTTTAGAAATTCCTACACCGGTACCAGATGTTCCTATGCCTACAATTACCGCATCTAATCTTCCCTTGGTCTGTTCTAAAATTTCCTTGCCAGTGGTTTGATAATGAGCAAGAGCATTAACCGGATTTTTAAATTGGTCCAGGTCAACATATTTTTCAGGAGATTCTTTGAGCATTTTTTCCTTAAGTTCAATAGCCCCGGCTGTCCCCTTTTCTGCCGGAGAAAAAAGAAGGTTTGCCCCATATGCTTCTATTATCTTTTGCCTTTCTACGCCCGCCGATTCTGGCATTATAATAGTTGTTTTATAACCTCTTAATGCGGCAATCATTGCCAGAGCGATTCCCGTGTTCCCTGATGTTGCTTCTAATATTGTTTTTTCTTTATTAATTTTTCCCTCTGCCTCGGCGTATCTTATTAAATAAAGCACCATCCTGTCTTTTATTGAACCGCCGATATTATACCACTCCAATTTTGCCCAGATCGTTGCGTCGCTTTTGCTGGTAAGTTTATTTATCCTCACCAAGGGAGTTTTTCCTATTAAACCAGTAATATCCTTTGCAACCTCTAACATACAAATCCCTGTGAAGAGAGGCAAAAATAGAAAACAGGTGAAAAAAATGAGAAACCTCGGTTTAGACCAACCGCTAACTTTTTAATCAATATAGGATATAGGTACGCTTAACTCCAAAATTTTTCGCCTCTTGGTAAGAGGGAAGCCAAATATCAATATGATAATTTCCTTTTTTCCAATGCATCCTGTCTTCCACTATAAAGACCCTGTCCCCAAATAGTTCTGGAATTTTAATTTTTGTCCCCAAAGGAAGAAAATTATTGGCAACAATCCCTTCCCTTACGCGGGAACCGGAAGCAGTAATCTCTGGACTGTCATCTGTTTCCCAAGGAGTGGAAGAATAAGCAGTAACTATCACCTCCATCTTTCGCCTCATCG
>CAZPZY010000016.1:0-12123 GCA_964591195.1 uncultured Candidatus Saccharibacteria bacterium | reverse complement strand
TATCTGATAAATCTATATTACCTGGCCTTGCCATCAATCACTATTAAGGCGTGGAAATCTTGGTATAATCTAAGGTCTTTTTTTACCTCTCCCTCAAATAATTTTTGCAAAAAATGATAAGAGAGATTTTTTGCCAATTTGTGTCTTTTTACAAAACGTCGTGTGTACTCATCAATCACAAAAATGGGTTTATCTAGGGCATAAAGTAAAATAGAATCGGCGGTCTCAAGGCCAATGCCTTTTAGTTTGAGCAGTTCCTCCCTTAGGTCTTGAAGTTTTTCTTTTTTCATCTTGTTTACACCTCCATAATTTTTAAGAATAAATTGTGCCAAATTAAATAAATAATTTGCCTTTGTTTTGTAAAATCCAGAGGGTCTAATTAAAGGAGCCAATTTTTTCTCGCCTTTTTGATAGATGCCTTTTAAATAATCCATCTTCTCTCTTTTCAAATTTTCAAAAGCCAGTCTTACATTATTCCAGTTTGCCCTCTGGGTCAAAATGGCTTCAATAATTACCTCCTCCCTCTCTTTCTCTGTTTTTGGCCTCTTACACCAAAGCGACCACTGGCCCTTGGGAGGGCCATATTCTTTCTTTAACTGTTTGTAAAGTTTATCAAGATTAATCATTCTCTGATACCTCAAAAATCTTATTTGGTTGTTTGAAGCCCTTAACCAACCTGATTTTTGATTCCGGAATTTTAAGATAACAACTAAGCATCTTTATCGCCTCCCTATTTGCCTTTCCTTCCTCAGGTTTAGATTTCACATTTATCTTAAAATTGTCTTTAGATTTTCTGATTACCTCTCTCTTTTTTGAATTTGGAAAAACCTTCACCCTAATTAGCATTTTAAACTCAAAACGCAAAGCGCAAAGCGCAAAACTACAACTTAAAGCGAAAAGCGAAACCTTTCTTTTGTTAGCTTTAAGCTTTACGCTGTAGCTTTGCCTTTTGCGCTTTGAGCTTTACGCTTGAATTTTGAATTTCGGCCATTGGAATTATTTTTCTTCTCTGTCAAAATATAGGCAGTAATTATCAATTGGGAGTGGGGGTCTGCTATCACCCTTATTATCTTGTTGGTCTTTTTGTCCAGATAATTATATTCTACTCTATCCTTAGCCGAAAAAATATGCTGGGCTTCTTTAACTGCCTTGACAATTATTTCCCTTAGTTGGTCCGGTGTTTCTATCTGCAAATCCCTTTGGAACCCTTCAAAATGCTTGTATAATATGTGTAAGAATCCCCATTCTCCAGTGCCCTCCTTTAGCACCGCCCTATTTCCTCCTTTGCTCTCTATTATTTCCAAAAATCCCGTTCTTTCTATTATTTTTTTAGCCGAATCTCCCTCTAACAAAAGAGGATTAAAATAGGGTTCTTTTCCCCTTTCAGTATTTTTTTCTATTTCAATGACTACCTGAGGTGTTTTTATTTCCTTTACCTGAACAGTAATCTCAAATCCCCCCTCAATATTGAAAATGGTCTTGTTACCGGTCTCGGTCTTCAGGACCCAAACCTTGTTTTTCTTTAAGTTGGGTGACCCATTTAACACCCATCGGGGAAGTTCTCGTAAAGAGATCTTTGTTTTATTTGACCTTATTTTTTCCAAAAATGAAGAAATCTCCTTTGCTCTTTTCTTCTCCTCTTCTAACAATTCTCCTTCTCTTTTTTGATTAAGGGTAAAAGATTCTCTGTTCCTCATAAAATCTAACTAATCTTTCAAAAAGTCACTAAGTTCTGTCTGTTTTTCTCTGCCTTCTTTGGTTCTAATATTTTCCAAAAAGTCAGTAAGTCTTGTCTGTTTTTCTCTGCCTTCTTTCTCCCTGATATCCTCCAAATATTCTTCCTTTTCTCTTGGGACCCTTCCATATTTTTCAATCACCTCCAAAATTCTTTCTGCTCTTTTAAAACAAAAATCTATCTCCTTTTGTTTTAAGAGTCCAGCCAGCGTTTTTTCAACCCTATCTTTTGAATTGCAAAAATTTCTGAGGTCTTCTTTGATGCTTAAAGGAATCTCAACATTAAAAATTTCAGGAGGAAGTTTAGAAACAGGAGAGAAAGGATAAATTTCCTCGTTGTCAATAAGAAAAATTCTTTTTGGTTCCTTCTTGGTAATTAGAAGGTTCCCTCTTCTATCTTTTTGATTGATAATGTAATCAAAAATCAAAAATGCCAAAAGTTGCTCTTTTAAGCCCTTTTCGGCTCTTTTCAAATCAATCTCTGCCAATGCTTCGGCCTCGGGAATAAAGAGTTGAAAAACCCCCTTTTGTCCTCCAATTTCTCTTATTACGGTAGGGGGAACCAAAGGAAGTTCAGGAAAAATATCACGGAACAAAAAAGAACTCATTAAATAACTTGCCCTCTCATATCTCAGTAAAAACTCTTCTTGTCTCGGTTTAAAAACTACTTTTTCTCCCGATGTCAAGGTTACTGTTTGAGGAACTAACTCTCCTTTTATTCTTAAGGGTCCTATTCTCTCTTTTATACCTTCTTTTTCTAACTTCTCTAAAATTTCTCTCTCTTTTTCAGAAACCTTAATTTCCTTTCTTTTTCCAATTTCTCTTTTTTCCCCTCTAAAAATCATTTCTTTTGCTTTTTGGTCTCTTGTCTAATCCTCTCGTGCCCCTGGGAGGAATCGAACCCCCATTACACCCCGCCCTTAAAGAATTGCCCCCACCAGGAATCGAACCTGGATCGCCTGCTTAGAAGGCAGGCACTTTATCCGTTAAGCTATGGGGGCAGAGGTTAAGGGCGGGGCGTGTTCTATCCGTTGAACTACAGGGGCGTTTTTTCTTCGGTAGAAGTGGCTTCTTGGGTTGATGTTGAAACACCCGGAAAAACAAATGACTTCTGGAAAGGATTTTGCCATGTCTTAAAATCAACCTCTTGAAAATTCTTTTCCCTCTTATCAATTGATTCTAAAACATTTTCCATTCTTTTCTTATGAAGTTTAATCAATCTGCCCTCTATCTTTATTTCTTTCTTGCGGGTTGTAATATCATATTTATACAACATTATTCCTCCAATAATCAAGGAAATAAAGAATAAAGCCAGAAAACTTAAAAAACTGTGTTCTGCCATTTTAAGAGGCAATTGCTTAAAAAATTCTTTAATTGTATTTATTTTTTGGCTAATTCTCATTTTGGAAAAGAATAAACCTTCAGGGACAAATTAAAACCAAGTTTTTTGGGAAGTGGCTTTTCCTTGGGAATTACCCTTCTCAAGGAAAGGCGAGAAATTTCAATAAGATAGGGGCTGTTCTCTATTTTTTCTAAAAACCTCATCACTCCGATAAATCTTCCCTCGCCCGAAACCTGAAAGGACAAATAAGGGACAGAATCTTTTTTCTGTAAGGAAGGGGGGGAGATATTAATTGATACCTGACAACTTTCTTCTGTCTGCCGAAGAAAGTTGATAAATTTAATAAAAGATATGGGCTCATCGGCTTTGACAAATAGGCTATCAATTTTTTCCAATTTCTCTTTGTCATTTTTGTAATTTTTGTTAATTTCCTCTAATGCCTTGATTTTCTTTTCCAGCAAAATTGTTTTTTTCCTCTGGGAAATCAAAGCCGAAGAGCCCTTTTTAATCTCTCTTATTGTCTGGAAAATTAGGTAAGAGGAAAAAATCAGGCCCAGCATCCCTAAAACCAAGATAACATTTTTTTTGTTTTTAGTCATTAAATTAACGCTTGACCTTTAAACTTATATTAAAATTAATATCGGCCGGCTGCATCCAGAGAATAATGGGAAAACTAACATCCTCAAACTCTTCTTGGCTTCTTATGTTGTCTCTAAATTCAAGAAGGGCGTCAACTGTTGGCGAAAAACCAGCAAGGTTCACTGCCATTGTTTTCTTCTCATAGGAAAGAGAGGTCAAATAGACGCCCTTGGGCAAAAGTGCTGAAATTTTTTCTATAAGAAGGGTTGGTTTATACTGGTTTTTATAAAAGGAATCAGCGATTGAAACCTCCTTATTGGTCAGGTCAACCCTTTCCTTTATCGGTTTGAAATAAGAAAACTGCCTGCTTGCCGATTCAAAAATGACCTTCTGTTCCTCAAGCCCCGCTGCAATATCAATCTTTATTGAAAACAAAACCAGAGTTAAAGAAATAAGAAAGAAAAAAAATATAACCTCCAAGATAACAAGAAGATAAAACCTTCTCTCTTTTCTTAATTCCTCTTTATATTGGGGTGGCAATAGGTTAATCATACTCTAGTCCTCTTAGGGCTAAACCAAGGGCTGTGGTATAGGCAAGGGATTCCTTAAACGAAAGGGCTGGTATTTCCTTTAAGGGCGCTGGCAGGATATTTACCCAAGGATTGCCCAACTCAACAGGAATTTTAAGTTGAGAAGAAAGAAACTCGGGCAGACCCGCAAGCCGGGCCCCTCCGCCACAGAGAATAATTTTGCTGATTTCTCTTTTGTCCCGAGAAAGATTATTTTCCTTGGTGTGGCTTTGATAATAATCTATGTATTTTTTAATCTGTTCTGCCAAATCAGTTAGAGAAGGAATCAAGGCCTCAAATACCTGTTTTCGTTGATTTTGGACTTCAAGCTTTTTCTTTTCTCCAATCCCAAATGCTTCCTCTATTCCCCACTTTAACTTCAGGTTTTCTGCCTCTGTTAAAGAAACCTTAAGAGCATTGGAAATGGCTTTGGTAAATGCTTGAGAGGAAACAGAAATAGAGGAGGTAAAACGAAGAGAACGGCCTGAAAAAATAATAAAACTGGTCCTGGTTGCTCCAAGGTCAATTAAAAGCACAGGAAAAGGACTCACCCCGTTTTTCACCAATGCCCGGGCAATTGATTGAGATTCTACCTCCAGTGCCTTTGGAAAAAGACCAGCTCCCCTTATTGCCTCTACATAAGAATCAATTATTTTCTTAGGAAGAGCGGCAATAAGAACCTCCATCTTGTCAGAAGGACCTGAGAAAGAAGGAATTACCTCAAAGTCCAGATAAACCTGCTCCATTGGAAGGGGGATATAATTTTCCGCTTCAAACAAAACCGCGGACTTAAGTTCTTTTTCTTCCATCAAGGGCATCCTGATAATTTCCAAAAACGCCTTCTCCTCAGGCAGGCATGCTACAACGTATTGTGTTTTCAGGTCATCACCCCTGACCTTTTTGAGGGAATTCTTAATAACCTTAGATAATGCCCCTGGATCTTT
Organism: uncultured Candidatus Saccharibacteria bacterium; assembly: GCA_964591195.1. Lineage (GTDB taxonomy): Bacteria > Patescibacteriota > Minisyncoccia > Minisyncoccales > JAGGSE01 > JAGGSE01. The sequence goes on along the minus strand of CAZPZY010000016.1, from coordinate 6,955 downwards.
AATCTCCCCATTTTTAATTATTCCCGGGCTAACCTCCTCCTGACCAAAAGAAGCCAATCCTAAGACTCCCTTCTTCTTTTTGAGCTTGATTATCTTTAAAGACAAATCAGAAATATCTAATCCGAAAGCTTCTGGATTTAGGGTTAAAAAATCCAACATCTTTCTTAATTATACCTAACTTCAAAAAAAAATAAAAGAGTCATCAATAATACAAAAAAATACCAAAAATCCGAATCCTGTTCTCTCCTAGATTCTGCTATCTCCTCTATTCTTTTTAGGCTATTTTCTTATTTCTATTCTATTTCTTCCCAGGAGATAATTTCCATTTCCTCTGAAACATAAGGAAGTAAGGGAGGGGGATCTTTAGATAATTTGGCATCAAAATAGTTGTCTCTTTCTTGGTATCCTGAACTGCTTCCCCACCGGGTTCCCACCCTTCCATTACTAACAATTGAACCATAAATTGTAAGATGGGTCCTTAAAGCATCATCACAACACTCTGAAGGATGCAACCAGCAATGCCACCAGTTAACATCAGGATCAATATATAATTTTCTTCCAAAATTGCCCCATTGGGCAACAAAAACTCCTCGGGCTACCATATTATCTGGAGTATGGCAAGGGAGCAAGATATCTTTCTCGGCAATGACTGCCAAACTGTCTGAACCATCTAAAGTGGTGTAATCTAAATTGTTATTCAAAAACACAGAAGGGTCTACTCCCGGGGTTTCTAAATTAGCCACAGCCACTGTCTTTTTCCCTTTTACTGTCCCCTCTATCCAAAGATTATCTTCAATAAAAATTAAACCACAATCTTCTGTGGTAGTCACATTATCAAATTTTAAGTCATATCCTCCATAAACACCATCTAAAGGTTGATACTCACTGCTAATTTTTTCCTCTGACCAATACCAATCGTCACTTCCTTCACAAACCCCATCTCCATCTTTATCACAGGCGTAAACCGCATCAAGGTCAGTAATGACAAAGATATCAAAAGAACCATCTGGATTAAACACTAAATGATAACCTTTAGCTGAAGAATTAATAGTATCAGAAGGAGGATAATAAATTCCAGTACCGGTAGCTAAATTCTTCATTTCAGAAAGGTCAGCGGTGATACCAGAAAAATCAAAAGGAGGAACAGGATTTTTCCAAAGATCTTTCGGACCTCCTCCTCCACAAACTCCATTACAAATCACCTCGTCGTTAGCATCATCCCAAACACATTCTTGAGGAACATTCCGGGCTGCACAGCGACCAACACAAGGGTAAAAGGGTCCTCCCACCCGATGGCATCCTAAAGAAGGACTCCAATCACAATTACAGAGGGCATCATCTCCACAACAACCAAAGGCAGGAGTACAAACCCAATTATCAAGAGCGGAAGTTACCAGAGAATTATGGCTCCCATCCATTCTAATCCCGCTATTGGAATGATATTTCCCAAAAATCTCTCTATCTGAACCTGCCCAAACTCCATCATTTATAATATAGGCATACTCAGCAATTGAGGTAGCAGCAAATTTCACCTGCACCTCTCTTTTTAAATCTGGATATTCTTGAGTAGAGCCAATAGAAGAAACATAAACTCCTAAAATCCTTCCACAGATTTTCTTTGCTTTAATTTTCAAAACAAATTTTCCTTTTAATTTTCCCTCCGAATCATAATAAGAATGCTCATAACAAGCATTGCCATCACAAACCCCACAAATAGTAAAACCTCCCTGTTGACACTGGGGGTCGTCTTGCCCGTACTCTACTCCTCCTACCTTACAGCACCAGTTGTTGCCATCTTGGATGTCAGGGTTCTGTCCTTCTGGAGTATGATTTAAATGCCACCTATAGTAATTAATTCCGGCTTCAGCAATATTTAAACTATCTGCCCAAGCCACCTTTTGCCTTGAAACTTTTAGCTGAAGGGAAATAAAACCAATCAGAGCCCCCAACAAAATCAAAAATACTGCCCCAAAGACCAAAACATAGACGGTAATTATCCCCTTTTTATTTAGAAATTGGAAATTGGAAATTAGAAACTTCATTTATAGATTTCTCTTTAGGTTTCTAATTTGAACCTCTGATTTTAGTTCAAAATTTTGAGGAGAACGATCTTTATCTACATTAATTATTAAATACACCTGCATTAAAGTACTATCCTTTCTTCTAGCAGGTGAGGGAAGTTCATTTCCGTTTTCATCAAAATATCTAAAAATCGGAGGAGCATTCCTTAGATATTTAGCCAAGGTGGTAACTACCTCACTGCTTGTAGGATAGGTAGCAGGTATTCCTACGGGATTTATTACTCCTTTTTTAAAGAGGGCTCCTTCTAAAGAGTCAGGATCTCCTTCTATAAAATACCTCACTTTTTCTATGTCTAAATCTCTATCAATATCTGAATAAAAACCGAATTCTTTGTCTTCTGTTTTATCAATAGTATATGAACCATCTTCTCCTGTTCTTGCTTCTCTTATTTCTTTTACCATAATTTCTATCCCTTTCCTTGCCTCCTCAATTGCTTGAGATTGCTGCCAGGTATAGCCCTGAACCCGATAAGCCATAACAATTAAACTAAAAACTGCTCCTATTGCTAAGGTAAAAATAACAATGACCACAATAGTTTCAATAAGGGTAAATCCTCTCATATTTATTCTTTCGATAATTTTAATTCCTTCTCTTCATGACCTACCACCAAGACAGAAGCACTAGAGGTAGCGTAACCTGAAGCCTTAGCCTCAATATTATAGGTCTCATTTTTCTTTAAAGGAATAAAATAGGCCTCTCCTTTTTGGTCTGTTAATTGACTCCGATCATAATCTGTATCATAAACCCTTACCTGAGCGGAAAAAATTGGTTCACTCGTGGAAGCATCTAATACCCTGACCAAAAGAGTACCCTCTGCCCGAAGTCCTAATTTCACCGTCGTTGTTGCTCCTGGCGCTAAACTAACGGGCATTAGGGAAGGATAACTAATTATCAAATCTAAATCTTCCCCAGCAGCCGAAAAGTGAGAAAAACTATAGGTGCCATTTTCTAAATCAGAAAGTTCTAAAAAGCCATTATCGTCTGTTTGGTAGTCTTTTGAATACTTGTAGATTTTATTATCACTAGCATCCTTTCCTACTATTGCCTCAATTCCTGAACAGCGCTTTTCTAGTAAGAGATGGAATGTGGTATTAGGAATTTCAGCGCCAAATGGATCGGGGGCAACAAAAGAAGGCGGAGTGTCCAAGGAATAATGAAAGCCCATATCTACTATTCCTGAATCTAAAACATTATCGGTTCTGGTGGTTTTGTCATCCATTCCTAAATTAGAGGCAGTATCTGAGCCAGCATCAACACATAAACTAGTTGTTGCTTGGCCGGCTGAAATTTGCTTTAAATGGAAGTCATCATCATTACCGTAATCCCCGCCCAAAATATTATCTTCTCCGTCTATATCCACAAAAAGAGGGTCAACCGAAATGCTCCCTGTACCCGATGAAATCCCGTCATAATTAGGCGAATTTTTCCATAGATTATTATAACCCACATCTATATTTGTGGAAGAACTAACCTTAATTCCAGATAAACCAGAGAGGGCAATGATATTATTTTTTATTTCATTGTTTTTTGAGTTTTCAACTAAAATTCCGTTCTCGCTATTACGAAAAGAGGTGTTGTTTGAAACCGTATCGTTAACGCAGTGGTCAGAAAGTAAAATGCCCGATTTTTGGTTGAGATAAACCAAATTGGACCTAATCCTGCTGGCATTTGAAATGTGGTCTGTAAAAGCAATTCCATTTCCCTGATTTGAATAACACCTATTATCCGAAACCTCTATTGAAGAGATATTGCTGGAAACCCAAATTCCATCACCGGAATTTAAAAAAACCTGGTTGTCCTTAATTTGATTATTATTGGCATTATTGGAAACCAAAATTCCTTCTCCCCCATTTGAGAAAACCCTATTAAATTCAATTAAGACCGCCCCCGAACCATTATTGAAAATCCCATCGGATAAATTTTGAAAAATCTGGTTGTTGATAGTTTCAGAGGAATTGGCTCCTTCTAAATAAATTCCCCGGCCCGAATTTGAAGAAATAGAATTATAGGAGACGACAACGTCTGAAGCGCTTTCAACCCTAATTCCATCGCCAGCATTATCTGAAATATCATTGTCTTTTATCTCTATATTGCCAGCACTCGCTCCGGTAATATAAATTCCGGCGGTCCCGGTGGTGTTTGAAATTTTAAACCCATAAATTCCAATATACTTTTTATCCTCTATATAAAACCCGATATCCTTCCCTGAAATTTTCACCTCTCCTTTGTCTCCAGTATAAGCGCCTTCTGTATCTGCCACAAAAACAATAGGTTTCTGGGAGGTTCCTGAATTTTCAATTTCTACTTTTTCTTGGTATTCTCCTGCCCCCACAAAAACAAAATCCCCTGCCTGAGCAACATTTGCTGCCTTCTGAATAGTTAAAAAGGCATTATCCGGCCTTAGGCCATCATTACTATCTGAACCTATTTTTCTAACGTAATAAATATGCTCTGCCTTTGCTTCTAAAGTATGAATTAGAAATTTACTTAATTTGTCAATACAAAAACTATATTCGGTAAGTTGTCCCTCCAAAACAGTAGCATGGGGCTTTTCCGGATTAGCAATTGTCTGGCCCTCATAAACATCGCCCATTCCATAGGTCTGTTCAGTACCAAAACCCTCTTTTGTAGTGGTAACAACATAAGCGGCTGTACCAGTAGCCAAAACAAAGTAATTAGTTCCATCATCTGGTGTGGCTTCTCTGATGGCTCCGGTATTAATGTTGGTAACCCTAATAAGAGGAGAAGAAATTTTTTCTCCTTTGGCATTAAATACCGTTACCTTTAACACCCCTCCTGTATATTCACATTCTTCATCCCCACTTCGAGGTGCCACTATTCCATTTTGAGAAATTTCTCCCCCAAATAACCCTGACCAACCCACCCTCACTTCTATTTTCCGGTAATCACAATTGCAAACTTTATACCCCTCTGAAGTATAAGTAGAATCACTATCTCCTATTCCGTCTTTAGGATCATCAAAACAAATAATTGTGGTAGTAACATTAAACAAGATGTTATTGCTAGTGGTAGAAAAAAATTTTTCTACATCTCCACAAGGATCGCAACCAGGTTCATTTGTTCCTACATCTAAATAAGATAAATTACGAATTCTTTCTAATTGCTCGTTAGCAACGGCAGTAGCTATTACCTTTATCTTAGACAGTCCTACTACCTTTAGGGCTAATCGATAAGCGCCGAAAATCCCCACAAAGACAATCACCATCAAAGATATACCCACCAAAACCTCAACAAGGGAAATGCCCAAACAGAGACGATTTTGGTTTTGTTTAACCTTTTTCATTTTATCGCTCCCAACATTGAATACATTGGCTGAATCATTGAAATGGCAAAAAAGCCCACCACTCCTCCAATAAGTAAAAGCAGGGCTGGCTCAATAAGCGAAGTCAGATTTTTTGTAGCCCTTTCCACCTCCTCTTCGTAGAAAAGAGCCAGTTTTTTAAGAACATCAGCGGTCTGACCTGTTTCCTCCCCTATCTCCAACATTTGATTGACCATAAGGGGATAGATATCATATCTCCTTAATGCCTGTGATAGTTTCTCTCCCCTTTTCACCCTCTCCGCTGATTCCTCCAGGGATTCCTTATAATAGACATTTCCCAAAGAGCCAGAGATGATTTTCAGCGATTTAACAAGAGGAACCCCGGCTGAAATCAGGGAACTCAAGGTCCTCATCATAGAAGCAGAATTTGTTTTCATCACCAAAGAAGAAATTACAGGTATCTTGAGGATCAAACGGTCAAATATCCTTTTTCCTTCTTTTGTTTTTAGAAGACGCTTGAAGAGAAGAGGAAATATAAAAATAAGGAAAAAGAATAAATACCAAAAGTGGGCCAAAAATGTTCCTGTTTTAATTACCAGTTGGGTGGTCGGGGGCAGTTCAATATTTAGTTCGGCAAATGTTTTTGCTAGTTGGGGAACCACCTTTATCAGCATTAAAAAACCTACCCCCAGCATAGCCAAAACTATTACTGCCGGATAAATCATAGCAGAGATAAGTTTTGACCTAACCTCATGTTCCCTTTCCATCTGTTCTTCAATAATTTTCAAAGACCTGTCCAGGGTTCCTGAACCCTCACCTACCTTTATGATATTAACAAACAACTCTGGAAAAACATCAGGATAAACCGCCAAAGCATCAGAAAGATTTTGTCCCTTAACCACCTTTCTCTCAATATCTAATAGAACCTGTTTGAATTTTTTGCTTCCAGCAACCTGGGATGATATCTTCAAGGCACGGGGTAAGGAAACACCTGCTCCAATCATTACCCGAAGGTTTCGGGTAAACATCATTTTTTCAGTGAAGGAGACGCCCAAAAAAGGAAGAGAAAACCCACCCTTTTTTCCTCCTGTGGCTTTGGCATTTATTAAAATATACCCCTCTTTATGTAGTTTTCTTGCCAAATCAATCTCATCCTTTGCTTCAAATATCCCCGATTCCTCTTTCCCTTTCCTTGACTTGGCAACGTAGGAGTAGTAAGGCATGTTATTTTTAAACTCAAAGCGTAAGGCGTAAAGCGCAAAGCTAAAGCGTAAAGTTTAAAGCTAAAAAGAAGAAAGTTTCGCTTTTCGCTTTAAGTTGTAGTTTTGCGTTTTGCGCTTTGAGCTTTGAGCTTGGATCTTGTTTTGAATTTCGGTCATTGTTTCGGATTTCGGATTTCGGATTTGGAATTTTATTCTCTGTTCGTGGGCTGTTCGTTAATGTTCGTGAATGTTCGCGTGGGTCTAACTTTTAATCTTGAATCTTGAATCTTGAATCATGAATCATGAATCTTAAATCTTGAATCTTGAATCTTGAATCATAAATCTTCTATTCATTCCTTCCAATTAGACATTAGGATTCCCAGGTCTC
>CAZPZY010000015.1:0-12741 GCA_964591195.1 uncultured Candidatus Saccharibacteria bacterium | reverse complement strand
TGGTTCCAATTATTAGAAAAACAACCAGTTTTAGTCAGAAAGAAAGAAAAGATTTTAGTAGAAGAAAGAATCTCTGGAGAGATATTCCTTTCTTTAAGAGGAAAATATCTTAACTACATTCCTTTACCTGAAAGACCAAAAAAGATAATAGAAGCCAAAACCCCAGCCCTGGCTACTAAATCCTCTTGGAAGCCACCAGCCGATCATCCCTGGAGAAGGTTCATTCTTAATCCGGAAAGAAAACAGGCGCGGTCTTCGGTCTAAATTCTTTAAATTTTAAAGGTTCAGGTATGAAATTTCTATTTTGCTCGTACTATGAAATTTCTAAATTGCCTGACACGGCCCCCCTTGTTTGTCAATGGGAAAATGGAGGGACTTGACATTGCTGCTTATTTTGGTTATTTTTTTAGCAAAAAATGACCTTAGAAAATTGCCGGATATTAGCCAACCTTTTGAACCTTATCCTTATTATTGAAAGGGGGAGATTTTCCGTTGGCTGATATTTTTGGCAAAACGAAAAATCTCTCCCTAAATCCCTTAAAAAAGGGATTTTTTTAATTCTTATTGTCCTATGTTTGACCCGGGATATCTCAAAAAAGGAGTTTGTCTTAAATGGAAGGTTCCCCATATCTTTAGCGAATACAACTTTTTGGATTCAAAGGCGGGCAGACCGGGCCGTGTTGAAACCGAACAATTCAAAAGATACCTGAAAGATAATTGCCAGAACAAAAGGGTCGTTATTACTGCCGGACATTTTATCCCAAACCCAGAGGACTATGATGAGGTTCCCAAAAATCCTATTAGAACCTGGGAACTCGCTTGCCAGACAGCAAGATACCTGAAAGAGAGTGGGATTGAATCCAGAATTTCCCTTATCCTAAATGACGCCTATTTAAAGCCAGAGGCAAGGAAAATAATTTTTGACAATTACATAAACAGACTGCCAGGTCCCTATTTCCTAATTATGAAGAAAAACGGACTAGGGTTTAGAGATATTCTGCCTTGTAGGTTCAACGGAGACCTTGTTTTCTCTGAAAAAAAATTAAGCAACAGAACCACATATCTTATAAGAAGGAAGAAGAGTTTAGGAGGGGCATTTGGGACAAACAGCCATTGCATTAATGGACTTATTTCTTATTTCATTGACCTATCTCAAAATTCCAATATAAATGTTTCGGTAATTATCTTTCCTTCCTGTAGTTGGTTAACCACAAAAGATTCAATAGATTTATATCTAAAACTTGATGATGAACTAAGACATATCTGTTATTTCTATACCCCAAACTGCTTTTATTAAATCCAATTACTATTTTCTTCAAAGAAGAACCCACCGATTTCCGAGATTAAAAAATGGCGGTAGGTGCAGGACTCGAACCTGCAAGGGTATTAAAATACCCGCCAGTTTTCAAGACTGGTGCCTTAGCCAATTCGGCACAACCTACCTTATTTTTTATTTTACCACTGAATTTCAATAAATCAACTATTAAGAGCACAAACCGGGTACATTGTTTGGCTCTTTTTGCGATTGCCATTCTACCTACCCGGATACAGAACTAGTCCTCTCCGGGGATTGCCTGGGCAACTGCTATTCCAATAATTTTTTTCGCTCCTGCCTGATGCAGGACATAGCCGCATTCCTCCATTGTTGAGCCAGTGGTGTAGACATCGTCTACCAAGAGAATATCTTTACCTTGGATTGATTGGGCATTTTTTATTGAAAATACCCCCCTTAGGTTCTCTTCTCTTTTCTTAGAGGAGAGGTTAACCTGAGGTGTGGTGGGATTGGTTTTTACTAGTACACTGAAAGCAAGGGGGAGTTTGAAATGGTTGGCAAGATGCCTTGCGATTTCTTCTGACTGATTGAACCCCCTCCACTTCATCCTTTTCTTTTCCAAGGGGACAGGAACCACGGTGTAGTTTTTAAAGTTTTCCACATTGTCTGACATTTGAAAATGGGCTATAATAATTTCAGACAAGGTTTGCGCCAGTTCTTTAATAAAAGGTGGGTACTTAAAGGCCCGGACTAACTTCTTGATAAGAGGGCCTTTATAGGGGAGAGCAAAATAAACATCGTTTAGGTTTTTGCCTGGGTGTTTTTGATGGATGTCTGAAATTTCCAAAAGGGAGAAGCAGTCAGGACAGAGATAATCTCCTTCTCTTTGGCAATTGATGCAGAGTCGGGGGAAAAGAAGGTCTAGAATACTGGCGGCAAAACGACTTGGAGGCATATTGTAATTATGCTATAATGATCTATTGAAAATCGCAAGCTATGACCTTCCCTCTCTTTAGGATATTTTCTTTTTCCAGAAGATGTTTGGGCATTGACATTGGCTCTTCTTCTATTAAAATTGTTGAGTTGTCGAGGAGGGGAAAGAAGACAAGGCTTGAAAACTATATTGAATTCAAACCGCCCAAAGAGAGGTTGATGCGCAAAAGAGAAGGAGAGAATATAGTTCTCCCAAGAATAACTGCCAAGGCGATAAGGATGGCTCTGGATAGGGCCGGAATAAAAACAAAGAGGGCGGTTTTTACCCTCCCGGACTACTCTACTCTATTTACATGGTTTGAACTTCCTTTGATGACTAAAGAGGAGATACCCGAGGCAGTTAAATATGAAGCCCGGCACCGTAGCCCCTTTCCCTTGTCCGAGATAGTCCTTGATTGGCAAATAGTTGAAAAAGGAAAGAAAAAGATAAAGATTCTTTTGGTGATTGTGCCTAAGGAAATTGTTAATCAGTACCAAACGCTCTCTGCCTTGGCTCAACTTGAGACCCGAATATTGGAGGCAGAGGTATTTGCCTTTGCTCGTTCTTCAATCAAGGAAAAGGATAAAATCATTGCTTTGGTGGATATTGGCGAAAAGACCTCAACCTGTAGTATAATAGACAATGAGGTATTGAAGAGAAGTTATAGTTTTGATATCTCGGGAGAGGAATTGACAGAGGCGGTTTCAAAATCCTTTAATATAGATTATAAACAGGCCGAAGAATTGAAAAAGAGTTATGGTCTTTGCCCGAGAGAAGAGAAGAATGTCAAGGGTCTGAGAGAGGCTCTGCTTCCCGGGGCTAGGTTAATTTCAAAGGAGATTAGCGGAGCGATGGAAAATTTCTATCAGTCAGAATTAAAAAGGGTTCAAAAGATAGTCCTGGGGGGAGGGGGGTCTCTTTTGCTGGGATTGAAAGAATATCTAATAGATGAGTTAAAAATGGAGGTAGAGACAGCCGCTCCTTTTTCAAATATTTCCCACCCTTCTATTTTAGAAAATACCCTTACTGCCTTGGGCCCCTCTTACGCTATCGCTGTTGGGGCGGCCCTTCGTGGTCTGGAATAATATGGCAATTGAAATTGTTTCCAAATCTGAGCGAGAGACTCCTTTTTGGACAATTGGGATTTATTACCTTTCCTTGTTTTTGTTTTGTCTGACAATTTTTGGTTCCGCAGTTTTGTTTTACCTAAATAAAAGGGCGTCAAATAAAATTGAGAGCTTAAATAGCCAGATTGTTGAACTTAAATTGTTGGAGATGGAGAAGAAATTTAGGCAAAAGAAGGAAATGATTGAAGATTTTCAAGCCCTACTTAAAAAGCACAGGACTCCTTCAATGTTTCTGGGTAGTTCTGAGGGTCCCTTTTCCCAAACGAAGAAGCTTGCTGCTCTTATTCATCCCTATGTCCAGATTGTTAGTTTATCTATTAATCTAGAGGAACCGGAGGTTGAAATTTCGGGAACCACTAAAAGCCTTACCACCCTAGCCCAGCAGTTGATGATTTTTGAGCAAGAGCCACTGGTAAAAGATGTATCTCTTTCTAATTTTTCAGTCACAAAAGAGGGAAAATTAGATTTTAATATTAAACTTGTTTTTGACCCGAGTGTTTTTGCCTTGGCTGAATAACAATTGCCCTTTAGGTGATATGAAGCGAATAAATATAACAAATACCTTTATTTTGCTTTTTGTCTCCTTTTTACTGGGGGTTTTTTGGGTAAGGCCGCAATACCAAAAACTTAAAGAAAAAAATAAAATGATTTTCCAAAGAGAGATTGTTGTCAGAAGTGCGCAGCAGCGCCGAGAAAAAATCCAGTCCTTAGAGGAGGAATTAAAAAAGTATTCAAAGCAAATGGAGATAATCAAAACTGCCATTTCTGAGCATCCATCTTTGCTTTCCTTCCTAAATTATCTTCAGAAAACTGCCTCAGACCACGGTCTGCTTATTAGAAGTTATAGTTATAGCCGTCCAGGAGAAAAAACCCCCGCGAGAGAGTCCAATGTTCAGACACAAAAAAAAGGGCCTTCTTTTGGACCTTGGATTCCAGGCTCTACCAGCAGAAAGAAAAAAGAAACGGCTTCTCAGCCACTAGCAAAAGAGGGTGCAAGGATGAAGGCAACAGAGTTTAATTTATCCCTCTCAGGTACCTATTCTGGCTTTTTGGGTTTTCTTTCATCTTTGGAGAAAAGTTCAAGGCTAATTGAAATTGATCAGATTTCCCTTTCTTCTGTAAAGGAGGATCAGCCAACAAATTTCGAGATTAAATTAAAAATTTACAGTTATTAATTTTATGGCAAGGCTTACTTTTCAAGAAAAGAAAAAGAAAGGGTATTTGGCTCTGGTTGCTTTGGTGGTTATAGTTTTTCTTACCTTTATGGTGCTTCACTATGGCTTTCCCAAGAAGGAAGAAAAAAGTAGTTCATTTATTCAATTGCCACAGAGCTCTTATTTGGAGAAAATTGAGATAAATTTTGATATTTTCAAAAATCCATTTTTTGAAAATGCCTTGCCCTTCGAAAAAATTAAACCCTTTGAGGGCCAGATAGGGAGAGAAAACCCTTTTGCTCCCTACTCTCCGTTTTTGCTCAGCCCTGCTACTAGCGTTACTCCCACCTCGGCTTTTTAGCCCTGTCTAATTATACTAATTATAAAAAATGTCCAAACTACTTAGACAATTGGTCAAAGAAGGTATTTTAGATAAAGAAGAAGCGCTTTCTTTGGACTACGAAATTAGAAACTCAGGAAAAAAGGAAGAGGAGGTTCTTCTTGAAAAGAGAATTGTTTCTGAGGATGTTCTTTTTGGAATCAAAAGTAGATTGCTTGGTTTTCCTTTGAAAAAGGTTTCTTTGGATAAGGTTTCTTCTGATCTTTTGGAACTGGTTCCTGAAGAGTCGGCCCGGTTTTATCAGATTGCTCCTCTGGGGAAACATAATAAAACACTGGAAATAGGTATGGTCTGGCCCGAAGACCTTAAAGCCAGAGAGGCGATTAAATTTTTAGCCAGGCGTGGTGGCTTTTCTTATAAAATTTTTCTTATCACCCCCTCTAATCTAAGGGAGGTTTTGAAAAAATATCGCGCCCCACGAAGAGAGGTAGGCAAGGCGTTAGAAGAGCTGGAAAGCGAGATTAGATCCGAGGAGATAAGGGGAAAGAAGATAGAGATAGAAGAGATGGAAAGAATGGTTGAGGAGGCACCTATCTCCAAGGTGGTGGGAGTGATAATTAGATACGCGGTGGAGGCGGAGGCTTCCGATATTCACATTGAGCCCACCCGGGAGAAATTGAGGGTTAGATTCAGGATATTGGGCATCTTGCATTCCTCAATTCTTCTTCCTCTGAAAATTCATCCAGCGGTGGTGGCTCGGGTAAAAATTCTTTCTAAACTCAGAATTGATGAGACAAGGATTCCTCAGGACGGCAGATTTTCGGCTAAAATTAGCGGCAAAGAAATTGATTTTCGGGTTTCTACCTTTCCTACAACCCTGGGAGAAAAGGTGGCTATAAGGGTTTTGGATCCCACTACCGGGCTGAAGTCATTTGACCAACTGGGACTGGAAGGAAGTTCCTTTGAGATAGTTAAGAAAGCAATAAAGAAGCCCTACGGAATGATATTGGCAACAGGACCTACCGGCTCTGGCAAGACCACAACCCTTTACGCTGTATTGAGGGAATTAAACAAAGAGGCGGTTAATATCGTTACCTTAGAGGACCCGGTAGAATATTTCTTGGATGGGGTTAATCAGTCCCAGGTGAGACCGGAAATTGGCTATAACTTTGCTCAAGGACTTCGTCATATTCTCAGGCAGGACCCGAATGTTATTATGGTGGGAGAAATCAGAGATGAGGAAACAGCAGCCTTGGCTATTCATGCTGCTTTGACTGGTCACCTGGTTTTGTCAACTATCCACACAAACAATGCCCTGGGTGTTATCCCCCGACTGATTGATTTAAAGATAAAACCCTACCTTATTTCTCCCTCCCTTTTAATTGCCCTTTCTCAACGACTGGTAAGAACGCTTTGTCCTTTTTGCAAGAAAAAAATAAAGCCCCAGAAAGAAATGGAAAAAATGCTCTTAAGAGAAATTGATGGACTTCCTGAGGCGGTAAAGAAAAAAATTAAAATTCCCAAACCGCTCTTTATTTACCAAGCAGTAGGATGTAAGAAGTGTAACCACACAGGATATGGGGGAAGGATTGGATTGTTTGAGGTTTTGAAGATGACAGATAAATTGAGAGAGATAATTTTAAGGGAGCCCTCGGAATTAAAAATTTCAGAGGAAGCAAAAAGACAGGGAATGTTGACAATGAAACAGGATGGGGTGCTTAAGGTTTTAAAGGGGCTTACCTCTGTTGAAGAAGTATTGAGGGTGGCTGAAGAAAAATATTAGAATAAAACCATGGCAGATTATCAAATTGAGAAATTGTTAGAATGCGCTATTAATAAAGGAGCCTCTGATATTCATATCTCTGTTGGTCATCCACCAATTTTAAGAGTGAATCGTGTCTTGAGGCCCGTAGGGGATGATAATCTTTCAGCCCAGGAGACAGAAGCCCTGGCTTTTTCTCTGATGACCAAAAAGCAAAAGGAAATGCTTAGTAAACGAAAAGAAATTGATTTTTCTTACAATTTTCAAGACAGGGTTAGGTTTAGGGTAAATGTATTTTTTCAAAAAGGAACCATCAGCGTTGCTCTTCGGCTTGTTCCTTCTCGGATAAAGACCATTGAGGAGTTGAATCTGCCCCCTGTTCTCCATAGGTTTACCGAGGCGAGACAGGGATTTGTTTTGGTAACTGGACCTTCCAGTCATGGCAAATCAACTACCCTTGCTGCTCTTATTGAAGAGATAAACCGAACCAGGGCAGAGCATATTATTACCATTGAAGATCCTATTGAGTACCTGTTTAAGGAAAAAAAGGCGATTATTGAACAGAGAGAGGTTTACCAGGATACGGATAGTTTTGCCAATGCCCTGAGGGCTACCTTTCGTCAGGACCCGGACATAATTATGGTGGGAGAGATGAGAGACCTGGAAACAATGGAGACTGCTATTACTGCTGCTGAAACAGGCCACCTGGTCTTTGCCACCCTTCACACGAATTCAGCCGCCCAAACAATCCATCGGATTGTTGATACCTTTCCTTCAAGTAGGCAAGCGCAGATTAGAGCCCAATTATCTGGTTCTTTGTTGGGGGTTGTTTCCCAACGGTTGATCCCCGGGGTTGAAGGCAAGCTGGTGCCGGCCTGTGAGGTTATGATTAACACCCCAGCAGTAGCCAATCTAATCAGGGAAAACAAGATTCATGAGATACCCTTGGTAATTGAGACCTCAGGCGAGAAGGGAATGATTTCTCTAAATAGGGCATTGGGTCAACTGGTCAAGGCAGGGAAAATCTCTTTTGAAAAGGCACTCAGTTATTCCTTAAACCCGGCCGAATTAAGGCAGTTGGTAGGAGGATTATGAAGTTTAATTTCCAAGCCAGAACAAAAGAAGGAAAATTGCGAATAGGGGTTATTGAGGCATCTTCTAAAGATGCCGCTTTGACTATGCTCCAGCACAGCGGTTTGATTGTGACAAGTTTAGAAGAAAAGCCCCTGCCTTTTTACCTTAGAAAGATAAGTTTTTTGGAAGAGGCCGGTCCTAAGGACCTTATGTTGTTTGTCCGTCAATTGGCAGTTATGTTCCGTTCAAGGGTGCCCTTGACTGAGGCATTAGATACACTATCTCGTCAGACCAAAAAGAAGGGCTTTGAAGAAAAGATAAGGAGAATAAAAGAAGAGGTAGAGGCCGGAAGCTCACTTTCCCAGGCACTTTCTCGCTATCCCTCTGTTTTTTCCACCTTTTTTGTGGCTGTGGTTAGGGCTGGCGAGACCTCGGGAAAACTCTCTGAATCACTGGACTATCTTGCTAACTATCTGGAAAGAAGTTATGAATTTTCTAACAAGGTAAAGAGCGCGCTGACCTATCCCGCCTTTATTTTGTTTTTTGCTTTGATTATTATGGGCCTGATGCTTACCTTTGTTTTGCCTCAGTTGACTACAACATTGAGGGAAAGCGGGAGAGAATTACCAACCATCACCGTACTTGTTCTCGGCTCAGGAGAGTTTTTTAGGAAGAATCTTCTGGTTTTAATTTTTTCTCTGTTTCTTTTCTTTTTTATACCCTTTTATCTTTCAAAGACCTCTGCTGGGAAAAAAGTTCTTGACCGGGTGATATTAGAACTTCCCCTTATTGGAAATTTGGCAAAAAAAACCTATCTTGTCAGGATATCAGAGAACCTTTCTACCCTTATTCTTTCAGGTCTGCCTATTGTTCGGGCATTGGAGGTAACTGCTGATGTGGCCGGTAATGAGGAATACAGGAAAGCGATATTGGAGGCCCGAACAGCGGTAAGAAGAGGAGGAACGATAAGCACTGCCCTCTCTAACCATCCAGATATCTTCCCTCCAGTTTTTGTTCAGATGACAATGGTTGGAGAAAGAACCGGTACCCTGGATAGTACCCTAATGAATTTGGTCCGTTTTTACCAAAAAGA
This sequence comes from uncultured Candidatus Saccharibacteria bacterium, assembly GCA_964591195.1. Lineage (GTDB taxonomy): Bacteria > Patescibacteriota > Minisyncoccia > Minisyncoccales > JAGGSE01 > JAGGSE01. The sequence continues at coordinate 3,945 of CAZPZY010000015.1, read as the reverse complement.
AATTAGCCGAACAATAGATTCCCTTTTGAGTTTGATGGAGCCGATTTTGCTTATTTGCTTGGGGCTGGGCGTGGCTGTTTTTGCTATAGCGGTTTTTGTCCCCATCTATCAGATGATGGGAAATTTGTAGGATTTGACAGGATTTTTAAATTGGATTAAAATAAAATTAGATAAAGGTCGATATTATTGTTTAGACCCATAGAGAAAAGCGAGAGAAAATTATGATAAAGAAAAAGGGTTTTACATTAATTGAGTTGCTTGTGGTTATTTCAATTATTGGAATCTTGGCAAGCATTGTTTTGGTCGGCTTGGGTGGAGCCCGGAAGAAAGCCAAGGATGCCAGGATTACCGCAGACCTCTCCCAGGTCAGGGCAATTGCCGAGATGCTCAATGCTGATGCAGAAAAGTATGACGACCTCTGCGATAGTAGTGACACCTTAAACGAGTCTGCTCCTGCTCCCTATGGTTCTCAGTTAGCCACTGTGGAAGATGATATCGCAGTTCAGCAGGGCACGACCACCGCTAATCTGAAGTGCCAAGCCTCGGGCGACAATTACTGCGTTGCAGCGCAGTTGGTTGCTGACACAGGTAAATATTATTGTATTGATTCCACGGGACAAGCAGGGGCAACTACCACTGCCACTAATCCCTGTACTTCGCCCAATAGCACCTGCGGACTATAATAATAGTTCTGAATTGCTTTTCTGTTGAGGGCCACAAAGCCCAATCCTGGCGGATTGGGCTTTGTTTAATAAGATGTTAATTATTGTCTTTCTTTTTGGTTTGGCAGTGGGCAGCTTTTTGAATTGCCTGATTTATAGATTGGAGACAAAACAGGATTTTTTATTTGGGAGGTCTTTTTGTCCCAAATGTCATCATATTTTAAAATGGTATGATTTAATTCCTCTTTTAAGTTTTGTTTTGTTAAAGGGAAGATGCAGATATTGCAAGAAAAAAATTTCATTTCAATACCCCTTGGTTGAACTTTTTACTGGAATTTTATTTTCATTATTTTTCATTTTTCACTTTTCATTTTTCATTTATTTAATTTCTTGTTTTTTAATTGTCATTTTTGTCTATGACCTAAAACACTATATTGTTCCAGATAAGATAATTTATCCAGCAATTGCCTTGGCGCTTTTTTATCAATTGTTTGAGATTTGGAATCTGGAGGGTTGGAGTCCATCTGAGATTCGGAGTTTGGGATATGGACTTTTGCCTTCTCTTTTTCTTTTAGGGATAATTCTGGCTTCTTATGGAAAATGGATGGGATTTGGAGATTTCAAACTGGCTATATTGATGGGGCTAATTCTTAATTGGCCCAAGGTTTTGGTTGCCCTGTTTTTTTCTTTTTTTCTTGGTGGTATAATATCAATAGGACTGCTTTTGACAAAAAAGAAAAAATTGACCTCAGAGGTGCCCTTTGCTCCCTTTTTGGTCAGCGGGACATTTATTGCCCTTTTTTGGGGAGAAAGAATTATCAACTGGTACATGAGCTTCTTAAAATAACCTATGAGGACATCTGGATTTACCCTTACCGAATTATTGGTGGTTATCTCAATTATTATTACCCTTACATCTATTAGTATGCCTGTCTACCAAGGAGCAAGGAGTCAATTGGCTCTGAGAAGGGCGGCTAATAAATTGGCTCAGGATATTGGAAGGACTCGGGAAATGGCAATATCAGTTAAGGAGGAGCATAGTGGTAAGATTCCTTCTGGCGGATACGGCGTTTATTTTGAGGCTGTAGATTCCGAATACAACTCTTATATTTACGCTGACAACTCAGGCAATCAAAGATACGATCCAGAGGAGCAGATGGAAAAAATTTCCCTTGAAAAAGAAACGAAAATAAAGAAGGTTGGCAATGGCTCTCAAAAATATAGTATTAATTTTACACCGCCAGACCCCAGAGTATCCTTCTACGAAGGTAGTACCCAACTTGCCCAGAAGGAACTTGAGATAATTATCTCTTTAAGAAAGGACCCTAATATGACAAAAAGTGTGATAGTGAACAAATCTGGAGTAATTTATGTTAAATAAAAACAAAGAAGGTTTTTCCCTAATTGAATTAATGGTGGTTATATTTTTTGTCTCGGTGGCTCTTCCTGGAATTTTATTAGCCATTTCCAGGGCAATGGCTGGGATTAATGATTCTACCCTGCGCTTGAGGGCTATCTATCTTGCCCAAGAAGGAATTGAGATTGTCAGAAACATCAGGGATACAAATTGGCTGAATGGAGCGACGAGCACTGCCCTGGAGAGCCCCGGTGATTACGAGGCCAACTATAAGAGTGTCTCCCTTACCCCTTGTCCTTTCCCTTGTTCGGCTTCTCAACTTCGTTTTTTGAAAATAGACAATAACGGCTTTTACCAGTATTCCACTGGGACAACTACCCCTTTCAAAAGAAAGATAACAATTGACAAAACCGACGACCTTGATGGAGACGGAGAGACAGACCGGGAGAGGGTAATAGTGGAGGTATCTTGGACCAAAAGAGGAACCCATTCGGTTAAGGCCGAGGAATACCTTTACAACCGCTGGGGCTATTAAATGTTGTAAAAATCCGAAATCCGAAATCCGAAACAAATAAAATAGAAATTCATAGAAATTAGCACCTTCGGTGCGAAATTAATAGAAATTGATTGATAGAAGTTATTTGCAATGAATTTCGCGAGCGACAGCGAGCAAATTTCAATAAATTTCAATAAATTTCAACTATGGAAGGTAAAGGTAATTTTGAATTTTGAGATGTAATTTTGATTTTTGATTTTTGCATTTTGAGTTCGCTTTTTTGGCAAAAGATAGACATTATAATAAAATGGCAAAGAATAAAAAAAATGGTTTTACCCTTACTGAAATGCTAGTAGGTATGGCTGTTTTCTCTTTGATTTTGGTTGCTGTTTCAGGTATTTTTGTCTCAGCGATTAGGGTCCAAAAACGTACCTTGGACACTGAGGAGATTTCTCGGGAAACCTCCTATTTGTTAGAGTACATTTCCCGCGCTTTAAGAATGGCAAAAAAAGATGATGTAGGAGAAATACACTGCCTTGGCGGGAAAGCCAAAACAAATTATGAAATAACCTCTACCGGGATAAAATTTAGGAATTATAAAGACCAATGCCAGGAATTTTATCTGGATGCTACTACTCATCAGTTGATGGAAAAAATTTCTTCTTCTGAAGGTGAGTTGATTTCTACCAGCACCTTGACCTCCCCAAACCTTCGGGTAAACTATTTTAATATTGAGATATTTGGCGCGAACCAGGGAGATGGCCAGCAACCCCGGGTGACTATCACTATGGAAATGACAAAGCGAAATGTTTCTCAGCCAAGGGTAAAGGTCCAGACGACCATATCTCAACGCCAACTTGATTGGTCCTTTTAGAGAAACAATGAAGAGAATAAAATTTAGAGGAGATTTACAAAAAGGAGTTTCCCTTTATATGACATTGATTATTGTTTCAATTCTTCTGGCAATGAGCCTTGGCTTACAGGCCCTTTTGGTAAACCAGTTAAAGGGTATGAAGGAAATGGCTAATTCTACTATTGCCTTTTTTGGAGCAGATTCCGGAATGGAAAGGATATTATACCTTAACGCTCTTTGTCAGGACCAGACCTTTTGCACCACAGGTGCTCCCTATGTGGGAGACCTCTGTGTTGATCAACGAGATCTAGCCGGCTATTCTTCAACCTCACCCTGTATTGGGCTTTATGATTATTCTACCTCTTCTTCTCCCGGGGAATTTAGCATTAGCGGTTTAGGTTATGAGGTGAGTGCTACCACTACCTTTACAGAAGAATCTACTACCACCTTTTTTCGCTCAAAGGGTATTTTCAAGAACAATCAGAGAGCGATTGAGGCCTCCGTACTTCGCAAATGAGAAAAATTTTGATTCATCTTAAAAAAATTGACTGGCTAATGGTTATATCTGCCCTTTTGC
>CAZPZY010000014.1:0-13044 GCA_964591195.1 uncultured Candidatus Saccharibacteria bacterium | reverse complement strand
AACTTCCTATGTTTCCCGATGAGTCCTCTGACTTAATCTGATAGTGATAGGTGGTCTCCGGAGAAAGACCAGTCAGGGTTATTGAGTGAGAGGTAAGATAAGCAGTGGTTTTTACTTCTGAGCCGTAATCGGTTGAGGTGCCGTAAACTACCCAAGAAATTGAGGATTCATTGGTAGTCCAGGTCAGACAAGCAGTACTTGTGCCCGGTTCCACCTTGATATCAGAAATTGAAGGCGGAGTGGTGTCTCCAAGATTAGAAACAGAAATTGAGCCACCTCCTGAGGAAGGCGGAGCAGTCGGAGTGGCAGAAACTGCCTCAGTCGCCGCTGATTCATCGCCATCACTATTCAGAGCAGAGACCTTATAATAATAGGTGGTGCCATTGGTTAGCCCAGTATCAGTGTAAGAGGTATTAGAGGTTGAGGCATAAAATGGATAGACAGACCCACTTTTTCTGTAAATGTCATAATAACTGGCTCCAGAAACACTGTTCCAGGTCAAACTAATCTGACTGTCTCCAGCAGTGGCGGTAAGGCCTGTTGGAGTTGAAGGAGGAACCGCTCCTGAAGGTTCAAGAGGAGCAAAATCTGAAAGGTGTTTGGTCGTCCCAGTGAAAATCACTCCCCCATCGCTAGTGGTAGCTACATTGGTTGGAATAGTTACCCATTTATTCAAGGTAGAATCAAAGTAACCCAAATTCATATTAAGCGCCTCTGTTTGGGTTATGCCGGCTGAAGACAAATCGCTGGCTGAATAGGTCAAAGAGATGGTAATGGAGTCATTCAAAACAGTAATTGGCGTGCCAGAAGCATTGTTAACACTGATCTCATAAGCCATATTGCCAAGAGGTTTGGCATCGTTGCTTCTGGGAACGCTGGTTGTCTTTTCAATGCTTACTCTACCAGTATTGGTATCTTGAGCGTCAAGAGCGCCTTCTGGGGCTTCAATTTTTACCTCAGACCCCTGAATAACTCCTCCTGTTTTTGGCACAATTGGAGCAACTGTTGGCGCTTCTGGGCTATAGCCAGAAATAGCATTGGTCAGGTTGATAGAAAGCCCGGTTGTTCCAGCAGCAACATTAACCGGCACACTTTCGTAACCTTCTGAAGCGGCCTGGATTGTCCAATTTCCGCTGGTAACCTCTAAAGTGAAGTTGCCATCTCCATCGGCTTCAGCGCCAACCCAGCCACCAGACCCGTTTGTCGCCCAAACCCAAGCGTTTGCTTCAGCTACTCCTGATTTATAAACTGTTCCCGAGATTGAAGAACCAGCCCGAGTCAATGTTAAATCATTGACCGTGGTTGTGGTTCCGGCTGTAACCACAATGCTTGTTGTCACGCTACCAATATAGCCGGGTTTGTCAATACCAACATCGTAAGCTCCCGCTTTCAAGTTAAAAGAGAAATGGCCTGAAGAATCAACTTGAGTGCCGCTATGGCCTGAAGAATTTGCCGCCCAGACATAAGCGTCAGTGGTGGTGCCAGTGCCAGAAAGGGTGACAGTGCCTGAAATTGTTCCCACATTACTGGCTATATCATAGGATATTGTTTTTGAAACGGTACCGGAAGTAACGCTGGTTGTTGTTGCTGTCAAAAGACCATAGCCAAGAACTCCGCCCCTGACATTATAGGTGTAAGTGCCAGAAGTTGGTTTTGGTACCTCAATTGCATATTTGCGATAGCTGTCGCTGGCTGAAGAAATATCCTTATCAGAAAATCCTTTGCCACCGGGGCCATAAACCTCAACAAATGCCTTAGAAAAAGCCGACTTTGGCGAAATCTGAACATAAATGGTTGCTGTATTAATAGAGACATTAATAGTTGTTGAGGTTGCCGTGCTTGAAAAGGCAAGGGTTCCGGTGCTGTAAACCTCGCCTGCTCCTGGTTGAGCGACATGTAAATAATAGTTAGAGCCATAAGGAACTTTTAAGGTGTAATTTCCATTGCTATCGGTTTTTGTTCTGTTAATTCCATAACCTGATTGGCCATAGGTTACCCAAATCTCCATATCAGAAGAAGAAGCGTTGTTCTTTTTAACATAGCCGGAAATGGTTGCCAATTCTGAAGAGACACCAAAATCAACCCTTGGACAGGTGCCATTATCGGCGCAGCCATCAGGAACACTAATTCCCGTTCTTTGGCTTAACTTGCCAAAATTAGGAGCAAAACCATCTAAGGTATAAGTGCCCGGTGAAAGATAAAGTTTGTAATAGCCGGCGCTGTTGGTAAATGCCTGGCCACCACCAGGTCCTGAGGAGGACCAAGCAAAAATTGAGGCACCAGAAATGCCGTTGCCGCTGGAATCGGTAACCTGACCTTCAATATATTCATCAGGCGCTTCAATAACCAGAGTTATGTCAACTGCAGAATCGGAGGTAGCGAAATTGCTGTCTGAAGACAAAACCTCAACTTTTTTCTCAACCGCTGAAGGCAAATCAGGTCCCCCAACCCCGACGATATAAACACCGGGGGTTACATAGAGATCAAATTCGCCTGAAGCATTCGGCATTGCTGAGGCGTGCAAGCCATTTTCCTTTGGCTGATAAGCATAAACATGGAATGCCTCAACCCCAGGGCCAATATCAAAACCTTTACTTTCGGCTTTGCTAATTTTCCCCCTAATCCTTCTGGTGGCAGTTATGAAATCAAAATCAACATTGCTTACTCCACTGGTTGTTGTGGCTGAAACCTCCTGGTTAGAAGGTGAAATTTTTTGACTGGAAGAAGAGCCGCCACTAAATCCCGGGTCCTCAACTCCCACATTGTAGGTTCCAGTTGCTGAAAGCCCAATATTGTAAGAGCCAGCTCCTGTAGCATCTGTTTTGACAAAAACCGGCTCTCGCCATTCCATATTTTCTCCCGTCCCTTCAACCGGGTCTGCCCAAACAACAATGGTACTGCTCGCCCTGGCATTGGTGATAGTACCTGAAATTTTGGTGGTTGAAGTAGCCAAAGTGAAGGTCGTCGTGGCATCGGAATTTATTGGTTGACCCTTGGCAACCACATAAGTGCCAGAACTATCAAAAACCCAGTTAAATCCTTCGGAAGGAACATTGTGAACAGTGTAAACTCCGGTGGCTGAATTGTAAGTAGTTGAACTGTTGGTGTTTCCATCGCCAACATAGTGCAAAACCGGGCCTCCCAGAGAACAAATTACAATCCTGGCCGTTGTAGTTGAAACTGAGTTTCCATTTGGGTCTAAAATTCTATAATTAAGATTAGTTAAAACATTAAAGAAAGCGCTATGGGAAAATTCGCTCTCAACTCCTTGAGCGGTAACAATGAAAACCGGACCGGTCTTGGCACCTGAGGGCACCGGCGCTTCAATTGAGGTTGCTGCCCAAGAGGTAGGAGTTGCAGAAATTGGTTCTTGGGGCTGACCACTGGTTGGAGGTCCCGGGGAGAAATAAACAGTGCCAGTGGCTGAACCAAAGTTTGTGCCAACAATCACTACTGTATCGCCGACATTTCCAGAATTGGTAGTAGTTGCCTCACCTTTTTTGTGAATATAACTTATTGAAGGAGCGGCAACGACCGTGCCAGTGGCGAGATTGTAGTTGCCGGTGGTATCAATCGTATCACCAGTCCCGCTTTTCACATTAGATGAAGCGGTAATTTTAAAGGTTTGACCAACGCTTAAGTCAATCCCCTTAATAAGAAGTTCATTGCCCCGAAATTCGGCCCAGGCATCAGTTAGAGATTTAGCAGTGCCAATTGGAGATTCTAAGGTATAATTGCTAAGGTCAGCGGTTGTCGCGCCGTCCATAAAATTATCAAAATTCACTTTTACTGATTTATCAGTAGCCACGGCTGATGTAATGGTTGGCTTGACTGTGACTGAAGTAGTAGCACTGAAGGACTCATAATGGTCTAACCACACCTTCAAATAGCCGGAGGCAGCGTTTTGGGGAACAATAATCTCAATACTGGTGCTTGACCAGGAAGAGACCTGAACCGGGCTATTATTCAAAAGCACCTCTCCCTGAGTAGTGATTTGATCCTGACCAAAATGGACTCCGGTAATAGTGGCAGTAGCATTGGAGTGAAAAATAGAGGGAGAAACAGCGGAAATAGTAGGAGCAATTCCTATCGCCGGATTTACATTGGTTAGCCCGCTTGAGGTTAAACTGTAGCCATTGCCGGAATTGTTTAGATTTCTAAAGGGCTCTCCTTGGTTGTATTGATGGTCTCCATTTAAATCTCTGAAAGCAAAGAAATCATAAAAATGGCTTGGAGCAGTAGTGGTCGACTCAAGCAGGTGAATTTGATAGAGTCCGGTAGTGGTGGTCTGAAAAACAGCGTAGGTAGTGGTGCCATTATGATCTATGGTTTGAATGTAAATTGTTCCTGATGTGGTAGCGTTTAACTGGCTGATTTGACCTGAAACCGGATAGCCGTTATAAGTGCCAGGGGTTCCTTTGTCTTGAATTCCTGTATCCCAGCCAGTAGCAATAATTGAGGTATGCCAACTTGCAGTTGAGGTGCCTGAGCCATAGTTCCAGTTTCTTGCCATTGAAGAGGTGGCTTGAGCTTGAGTCCCTGTCGCTCCACCGGGCCAACTTGGACAGGTACTGGTTGGAGGAGTTTGGTCAATTATTGTATCGGAATTATCTTTTAAAATTAGAGGTCCGTTGGCGCTATAATCATCATTCAAATCAATGGTGGTGGTCACGCATTGGGCAGAAACATTGATAGCCGAGGAAGAACTGGAAAAGTTTGAAATCAAAAAATAACCGCCAGCCGGAATGGTAGTGGTTGAACAAAGACTAGCAGTGGTGGTAACGGTGAGATTTACTCCCGGGGCTATATTTTCTAATGTCCAGTTGGCAATGTCAATTGCCGTGCTTGAGGTATTTCTCAATTCAATCCATTCGTCTTCTGTGCTGGAAGAAGTACCGGGCCACATTACCTCGTTAATTATTACATCCCCGGGACTAGCGGCTTTTGCCTTGCTTGCTGAAAAATAAATCCCGGCTCCCAAAACAAAAACTAGAACAAAGAAAACTGCAACCTTTTTTGAAAATGATATCTTTTTTTGAAACATAAAAAAATAAAAACCCTCTTTCTCAAAAGAGAGTTTCGCTACATTAAGAGGAAAAGCCGACCAAACCTTTCCCTTTCCACATTAAATTTATTATAACATCTTTTAATCTGTGTTTGTCAAGAAACTAGATGAGTAGATTTTTGACAAGTAAGAGATTCCGCAGGCTATTGCCCGTGTCTTCTCTTCCATTTCTCTCACGGCGATACAGAGACATTTTAATTTAATTATTCCTTCTCTGGTTTTATAATTCTATAAATAGGACACCAACCTAAATTTTTTCTCAGTCCCACTTTTTCTCTCTTTACCTTTTCCAATTTTATATTTCTTTCTTCAGCCAACTTTTTTAAATTAGGTGCTGGAAATACCTCTATTAGGGCTCCATTCTTAGCAATTCTTAATATCTCCCCTAGGACCTTTTTTTGATTCTCTTCAGGAATCCAGTTAATAACATCTGCGCAAAGAATTTTATCAGCAGAATTTGTTCTTAAAGGCAAATAAACAACATCTCCTTGAAGAAAATCAACATTTTTAGGTAATTTGACTTTTTTTAATTTCTCCTCTAAAGAGGGATCTTTTTCTTTCAACTTTATATACAACCTATAGAGGCCAAAAATGTAGGGAATTAAGTCTAAAAGTTTGCCTTTTATTCTTTCTTTCTCCTCTAAAGAGAGTTCTTTATTTATTTTTGAAAAAACCTCTTCTTTTTTTTTAGAAAGTTCAGTAGAAAGAGATTTGTCTTTACATTCTTCTATTTTTTTCTCAATTCTGTCTTTAAATAAAGAAAGAAAATTTTTGGCAAATTCTTTGTCTAAAAATACCAACTCTATCAGTTTTGCCAACTTAACGGCAAATTTTATATTGTCTTCATTAAAATCAATCCCAATCGCTTTTGCTTTCTCTTGCCCTCCCATTATCGTGTGAACCCCAGAACCGCATCCTACATCAACAAATGTCTCATTCTCCTTTAATTCAAGATTCTCTACTACCTCTCTGCCATAATTAGTATGATCTCTAAGCGGTCTTTGTTCTTTCAGTTCTTTTCTTTCCTTTCTCCATCTAAAACCTTCTGGCTTTATCATAATTAAGGTCATTACCCCGGGGAGCACAAATTAAAAATCAAAAAATAAATCAGTCCTCCAGGGTTGTTTAATTATATCCTATCTGCAAAGGGAATACAAAAGGACCCCCGAATTCGGGGGTCCTTTTGCTTTTAATCCCTCGCTCCGCCCACAAGGAGAAGCGTGAGGGGCTGTTCAGGATTAGTATTGCAAGGTGGCACCGTAAACAGTTACAGAGTCGCAAGCCTTCAAGCCGCTTTCTGCACTACTGCTGCCAGATGGAGTGTAGGCATAGGTAATGTTGCTGTCTGCCCAGTAAACTTCATCATTCTCTGTGGTATTGGTATCGGTTGAAGAATAACCTTTGCTTCCACCAATAGAGGTTGACAATCTGGCAGTGGTTTGGGCAGGATTGCTTTCGCCTGCTTCTATCGAAGTCGTATCCGCTTTAATGGTATAGGTTTCAGAACCACCATTAGCAGCAATCTCTTCGGTAGTGCCATAACCATCGATATCAAAGGTCACCGTGACTGTGGTAGCATTTGCCACCTCGCTGGTAGTGGAAGTAGCAATCAGGGTGTCGCTGGAGTCGTACAATCCGAAGTTACTTACTTTACTGGTGCTGGAGCTCACTCCGCTCAAAGTTACCGTAAGGGCTAAATCAGTCAAGGTAAGAGTTCTGGAACCATTGTTAGTAACAGTGTATTTAGCAATCGGCTCTTGACTCGCCGGTGAGCCGGTCCTGGTGCTATCCCATCCACTAGGTACTGTTACTGTTGGAGCAGCATCAGTAAAGAGGAAGTAATTGGACTGGGCATAGCTTGTAGTAGCAGCCGTGGTCGTAGTCAAAGTAATGCCAGAAGACATTAATCCGGTTGAAGAATAAACTACCAAATAATCAGTACTCGTTGGATACACTTTAATTCCACCAACTGACTTGGATGTCAAGGTCCCAGAACCGGTAATGTCTGCCTTTACTGTTAAGACCTTGGTGCTATCAGCGGGCAAGGTAACATTGAGTCCGGTAATGGCTACCTGACCATTGGCAACTGGCGTTCCTCCTTCATTAAGCAGAGTATCTCCGTCATACAGATATACCTTCTCAATATTAGCGGCAACGCTGGTGGTATAACTCCACAAAGTAGAAGAAGCGGTCGTCAACTGCAAAGTAATCGCCTTCAGGGTGAGGTCTTCATAACTTGCCTCAAACTTAATCTTGTCTAAGACCACCCCATCTTCTCCTGCTAAAACAATCTGGGAAGAAGGAGCATCCGCGGCTCTTGAAATAGTCAAACTGGCAGAACCAACAGTCACTGAAGACGAAGTAACATTGCTACTGGGTCCTGAAGCATCTTTGCTGGAGTTTACACCGTAGGCGGTAATGCCACTTGCCGGGATGTAAACATAGAAACTGCCGTCTGAAGCATCGGTTGTCACATCAGCAAAAACCTTCAAAATCTGGCTTGTGTTTTTGGGAATGGTCAACGCAACGCTGATAGAATCTCCGCTTGCGCTTGGAGTGCCAACAGCGTCACCAAGTTGGGTGCCATCCTCTTTAGCCAGATAAACATTCTGAATCCCCGTAGTAGTGGAGTACTTCATCTGAATACTGGAGATACGAATGTCATCAGCACTTGAGGCGCCCAAAACAAATTCACCAACTTGGGCTGCCGTGCTTCCCTTAGCCACTCTTTTTCCTGTGAAAGCAGCGTTGGGATTAACCGACAAACTGACTCCACCTACCTGTAATGCGTTGGCAGCATAAGCAGTTGTTGAATCGGGCAAATAGGTGTAATCGTTGGAAGAATATCTCTTGGCGTAGAACTTGCCGACATAAACAGTGTAGGTATTGCCCGAGGTAGCATTGCTGGAAATTGTTCCTGTAATCTCAATCGTCTTGGTCTCACCGCTTCCGATGACTATATAGGTGGAAAGATTTTGAGTGTCAAGGTTAGCTGCTGTGCTTACCGTTGAAGTAGTCTGCAATCCAGGATCTGAAGCAGCAACTGAAAGATAGGTGGTGCCGGTGTCAGCGTCTTTCACCTTAATTGAACCGGTTAAAGCAGTGGCGCCAGTTCTGTAAACAGCAATCTTCATTTGTCGCAACTCCAATTTTTCGCCAACCGCTTTCAAGTTGAACTTTGCTAAAACAACATCTTGGTCGCCGGGTGAAACATTGCCGGTTGGTGAGGTCGCTGCTTTGCTGACAGTCAAATCACCCACCTTAATTCTGAACCAAGAGTTATCATCAGCCCCATCTGTACCCGCATCAAAAGCATTTCCATTGCTGTCATATGGTACCAGATAAGCACCAGTGGTCTTACCCTTAATCATTACATCATAATCATTCTGGATTTGGGCTCTGAAGTAACGGGTGGAACCGTCAACAATGTCAACCTTAACTGTCAAATCCTTGCTCATTCCCTTGGGAATCTCATAAGGAGTGTCCAGGTTAAAGGTGACATATCTGTCAACCGCTTTCTCTGCTGAAGCAAGCAGGGTGCCGTCAGGAGCGTAAAGTTCAAAATTCTTGAGGTCTTTGTCTTCATTAACCGTTCCTTCAACATAAACTACTACTTTTTCAATCTGAATTGCCTCTTTTGAGTTGTTTTGAGTAAACCTGAACTTTGCTATGGTCACATCCTCATCGCCAACCTTGACATTGCCAGACCCGCTTTGAGCAGTACTTGAAGCCAGCGCTCCTACGCTTACGGCTGAAACCCTAACATCTCCCAAGGAAGTCGCTCCATTGGTGATGCTCATTGTGTTGGAAACAATTGGGAAGGTTCCATTAATAGTAACGCCGTCTTCAACCGCAATGTCGTCTTTTGAAGCCACTTTGAAGTTAAGCGTTCCGGAATTGGTGCTGGCTGCTATATTTACCTTTATGGTTACCGATTTTGTCTCACCGTCGCTAATTACCAAATCGTTGCTTCCAAAATCAATAGTGGCTTGGCCTTCAGCAGTTAGAGCGGTAACAATGTTTCCTAATCGGTTTCCTTCTTCGTCCCAAGCGCTAATTCCAGTAATGTTGGTATTGGCAACATAACCACCACGGGTGATAGTGACACCCGTTACCACCACTTCTTGCCCTCCAGCAGTAAAATCAAGCTTCAACACGGGATTGTACAAGGACCCATCAGGAATAATTGCTGCTCCCGGAGTGTCATCAGCCAAAGCAACGGTTAATCCTGCTTGGGCTGGTTGGGCCTCTTCGTGGCAGGCGTCGTTGTACCAATAATAACCTACTGCTGTACATTCATTCTCAGTGGTGATTTCATCGGCTGATTTTTTGACGCAAACGCCGTCCTGGCATTTGTAGCCGGTGTCGCAGTCAGCATCAGTAGAACAGGATGGAGCCGGTGGTGTCGGTGGTGTTGCTGACAAAAGGGCGTTCAACTGGGCTCTGGTTCCTTTTCCGACAAATCCCGTGCAATGAATGGTATAACCAGCATAGTTTGAAATTTCAGTTTTGTATTTTGTCTGGAAGGCGATTACGGCCGCTTTGGTCTTGGAACCGAAGTAACTGCTTCCAGTCCAAGGAGCGTGGTCAGGCACCTCAACATCCAAAACCTTTTTCAGGTAGACCACATCCTGGTCTCTCATTCCCTGATAAAGGTTCTTGGTAAAGGTAAATCCAGCCGGAATGCCAGTATAGGTTGAAGCAGTTGGGGTTGTTGGGGTTGTCCCTTCGCCCTGCAATGCATTCAGTTGGTTTTGAAGCGCCTGCAATGTGGCTGACAATTCAGCAATGTACTCGGTTAGTTCCTCGGTCGTACATTGACTCAGGTCTGCCTTGCAGGCATCGCTGACCACACCAAAAGCCGGCAAACTGACTGCCGCAAAGCCGACAATCGCGCCTCCAATTGCAATTTTTCTCAGTAAATTACTCATTTTCGTTTTTCCTGCGAATGTCCACAACCTGGCAGCGGATTTTCTCCGCTAAGCGCGGTTTGTGTTGGTTCGCAGGCCTATTTTTTTCGACCTTTAATAAACTTTTTTGTCGCGTCGACCTTTCTTTTTTTCTGTCAATTGCCCGACCTAATAAAAATCTGCAATTGACAGGTTTAATTCGCGACTATCAATTGTCAAAAATTACTTGTTCAAAGAACTTGTTAAATAATACTCCAATGCCTTTTCGTAATCTCCTATTTTATAATAATTTTTTATCCTTGCCAAGTCCTTGCTTTGCTGTTCACTCAAAGAGGATGCCTCCGCTCCCTTGATTAAATACTCCACCACTGATTTTTCAGCGTCAGCATCCTCGCCCGTTTCTTCATCATCGGGCTCAATTCCTAAAACAGAGTAGGTTTCTTTCTCCTGCTTGTTTATTTTATTCAAAACAGGAGCCGCCTTCTTGGCAATTTTTACTGCTTCTTTTACTGGCTTGTTTTTAATGGAGGCAACAACCTCTTTTTCCGCCGCTTTCTTTGTCGCTTCATACTCCTTCATTGCCGGAGCCAATCTCTTAACCTGATTTTCTTTGACTGTTCTATTCAGTTCTTCCAACCTCTTTTTCGCCAGTTCCAACTGGAAATCGGGCTGTTTGTCCTTTGAAACAAAAATTCCCTGCGCTCTTTCAGAAATTTTTTTCACCGGGTAAAGGATATCGCCAGGAAGGGACCTTTGAGAAAAGCCGAACAATCCTATGACAACAAGGGAAACCGTTAGAGCAGGGGCAAAAATCCTCCTGAAGCGGAAAATTTCCCGTAACGGGACAATAAAGCTCCGGCTTTCCTGCTCTCCCAAAATCTGCTCTTTAACCAAACCAGCCCATTCTTTTTTGGGCTTAATCTGGCGGAGCTGATGAAGGTTGTGGATAAGTTCTTCTTCCCTCATTGTAATGATGACGAACCCTAACCTGTTTTGTTACACTAAGCAAAATTAGCCAAGTTTTGTTCTCAGGGCTTTAAGGGCTCTAGAGGTTAGGACACGAGTGGCTTCATTTGTCCTACCTAATAACCGAGCGGTCTCTGAAACGGATAATCCCTCTATATAGCGCCAGATAATCACATTTTGATAGTCATCATTTAACTCGCTTAGGGCCTGTTTGACTCGGACAAGGTCGGACATCCGAGCTGCCTGACCTTGTAAATCTATCTTCGGGTCAACAATTCTGGCATCGTCAGCCGGGACAATTTGAACCCGGTTCTTCTGGCGGTAATGGTCAACAATCAGATTCCTGGCAATCCTGTAAAGGAAAGCCCGGGGATTCTTAATTTCGTTCCCCGAATTTTGTTTGTCCGCCGAATACCTCTCCCAGCCCTTTAAAAAGGTCTCGGAGGTTATATCTTGAGCCACCTCTTCCGAATTAACCTTCAAAAAGACAAAACGGTAGATCTTGTCTACATAACGGTCGTAAATATTGCCAAACTCCTTTCTTAAATCAGGCATAAAATTCAGATAAATCCGAATCTCGAATATCGAAATCCGAAACAAATTCAGATTTCCAAATGCTCAAAATTAAATGCAAAATGCAAATCTCAAAAATCAAAATGAAAGATTAAAATGCAAAAAGAATTCTCTTTGATTTTTTCTTTTTCATTTTGCATTTTGATTTTTGATTTTTGATTTGGTTTGGGATTTAATTATTTTTGAGCTTTGCGCTTGGATTTCGTTTCTTTTCCTCTCTACTCTTTTATTCTATAGTATGTCTCGTTTCTTTCTCCCAATCTCTCTATCATCCCTCTTCTTAAAAGACGCCTAAAGTCCCTTCTTAATGTTCTTTTGGTAACATTGGGAAAGTATTTTTTCAACTGGCCAACCTGTGCCCGGCCGTTTTGTTTCAGAAACTCCAAAATTCTTGCCTCTCTTTCTGACAAACTTTTTTCATCAGAGGAGGCCTGCCCGACAGAAGGAGCCGGGGTCCTTTGAACTGTTGGGCTTGCTGAAGGCGCTTGAAACGCTGAGGTTTCCTGAATCTTCTTTTGGTTCTTTTTGAGTTCCGCCCTTATTCTATCATACTGCTCCTGAAGACGCAAAAGTTCAACCGGCTTTACCCAATTCTGGGATTTAGCCACCTCAAAAAAACTGTCAAGCACTTCCAGTTTTCCAAAAACCGATGATTCCCTTTTATTACCAAGGGTCAGGCACTCAGCCAGGATTTCGTTAGCCAACTGCCGCATTTGGTAGCGCAAGGGCTCCTTCTTCGGAAAAAGCAGGGTCAATCTGTAAAGTTCGTCTGTTAATTTAATCAAGGTCTCTTTCATAAAAAGGGAAGCCAAAATTATTTTTAAGCTCAAAGCGCAAAACTCAAAGCGCAAAGCTAAAGCGCAAAGCTTAAAGCTATCTTTTTCCTTTTAAGGTTAATAAACTTGCTCCTAAAATTTTGGCAATTTTATCTGTTTCTCTTAAAAGTTTGCTAATTTCTTTTTTATCTATATCAGTAGCATCTCTTAAAATACCCAACCAATACTTTGTTTCATTGGCACTCTTAAGGGCGATTTCATAGAATTTGATAAAATCTCTCTTAGAAGATGCTGCCTGGGCTTCAATGATATTGGCTCCAATACTGGTAGCCGCTCTAATTAATTGGTCTGAAATTATCCAAAATATTCTTTTATTGGGAAAATTGCTAACAAACTTAATAATCTTTATGGAAAATTTATAAGCCCTGTATTTAACTTGCTGGCTTTGGTTGTTTTTCATAAGATTTAGCTTTACGCTTTAAGCTGTAGCTTTGAACTTTGCGCTTTGCGCTTTACGCTTCATTTAATTTTGAATTTTCATTGTCTGCCCTGTAGTTAAATCCGGAGGATTTATACTACTATTGGGGCTATTAAGGATTGACATTTTACAGGCATGCCTGGTCTTTGATGTCCTCAATTTTTGTGGAGCCAATTCCTTTAATTCTATTCTGAAAATCCTCAAAGGAAGCGAAGGGGGTTTTCTCTCTTTCCTGAATAATCTGCTCAGCGGTTTTTTCTCCTATCCATTTTATTT
>CAZPZY010000013.1:0-14140 GCA_964591195.1 uncultured Candidatus Saccharibacteria bacterium | reverse complement strand
GCACCGAAGGTGCTAATTTCTATGAATTTCTATTTTATTTGTTTCGGATTTCGGACTTTTCTTAGATTTAACATTTAACATATGGATTTAACATTTGAACATTTGAGATTTATTTAATTTTGGATTTTGATTTGGGTTTGCGTGGATTTACCTATCTTTCATTTTTGTTGTATAATAGATATAATAAACAGAATGAAGAAAATAAAAGTTCTGCTTGCAATTTTAGGAATTTTAATCTTTACTGAATTGGCTTTAGCGCAAGGATTGCCTTTAATTGCTAAAAATTTAAAGGTAATTGATGAAAAAGCAAAAGTAGGAGATATTGTTTCTCAAACCAAAAAGGGATTGGTTCGCTCAAGCGTTCCTTATGATAAGAATATTATTGGAGTAGTTGGAGAAAACCCGATTATGATTTTCAACAAACCTACTACCACTACCCTACCTATTATCACTTGGGGAGAAACATTGGTAAGGGTAAGCAATGAAAACGGACAAATAAAAAAGGGAGATTTTATCACTTCTTCTAATAAACCGGGAGTAGGGCAAAAAGCTACTGAAAACGGATTTGTGATTGGAAAGGCAATGGAAGATTTAAAAGAGAAAGAAGGATTAATAACTGCCTTTATTAATATCCAATATGCAATTATAGAAAAACCTGAGTGGGGAGGAGTACTTGCTAAAATTGCCCGGGGAGTTGCAAAACCAGAAAACATTCCCGAAGTTCTTCGCTATATTTTTGCTCTTCTTGTTGGGGGAGGAAGTTTTACAATTGGTTTCCTTTCTTTTGTAAAAGCGCTGCGGGAAGGTATAGCCGGAATCAGTAGAAACCCCTTGGCTCGAAAAAGTATTATTACAGCAATGACTCTAAATTTGATTGGAATTTCAATTTTAACCACGGCTGGACTTGGTCTGGCTTTATTTGTTATACTTTACTTATGAACATTATAACAGGAGAAAATCTACATTTTTTTACTTTTCTTGCCCTTATTATCTTAACGATATTGGTTTGTCTAAATCTGCTGCTTTTGAAAGAAAAGAAAAAGACATCTGAAGAGGAATTTTTCTTTAGGATTTCTAAAGATTTCTACAATCAACTGAAAAAATTAATAGAAGAGGAGATTAGAATCGGGCTTGATGGATTTAAGAAAGAAATTGAAAAAACCTCCGAAGAGATTACTAAAAATTACCAGTTGCAATTTGAGGAGGAGAAAAAAGAAATTAAAAAAACCTCCTCAAGGGTTTCTGAACAAATGTCAAAAGAAGCCGATGTGGTTGCAAAAGAAATTGATGCTTTTTTACAAAAAGCCCAGGAGGAACTCTCTCAATTATCAAACCTTGGTTTAGAAACCCAAAGGAAAATTTCTGACTTCGGCTTAGAATCTCAAAGAAAAATCTCTGAAAGCGCAAAGAAAGAGATTTCAAAACTTGAACAAATAAATTTAGAAACCCGTAATCTCTGGACAGCAGAGGTTAAAAAGCAGTTAGAAATTTTTTCAAAGAAATTTTCTCAAGAGTTTGAAAAAACCTGTCAATTAGCCAGAGATGCCCTAAAAGAAAACATAAAAGAAACAGAAAAAGAGATTGAAAATTATAAGGAAGAAAGATTAAAAGAAATAGACCAAAAAATTTATTATCTATTGGCCAGGGTGGCTAAAAAAACAATTGGCAAAGCCATTGACCTCTCTACCCATGAGAAGTTAGTAATGGAATCTCTAAAGAAAGCAAAAAAAGAAGTTTTTTAAAAAACAGTTTTTAATCGTCAGTTTTCAATCAATGGAAAAACCTCTTGAAGAGTTTACAGAGAAAATAAATACAAAAGAGGAGTTGATATTCTATTTAGAGGGCTTAAGTCAGGCGCAACAGGCTGCCTTTAGAGAAGGCAGGGCTTTGTTAAGCGAAAAATTAAAAGGAAAAATAAGCAAGGAATTAAAAAATTTTTTTGAAAAAATGGAAGAAAAAGGAATGCTTTCTAAAAATCCAGAGCAGCAATACTCTTTTCTTGAAAAGATAAAAAAATATCTTTTATCGCTTCCCGAAGTTAAATTAGAAATTGCCTTCTCTCCCAGTAATGATTTCTTAAAAAATATAAGTTTGTGGTTTAAGGAAGAACTTGGCCAGAAGGTTATTTTAGATCTAACTGTAAACCCAAAAATTGTTGGAGGGGCAATAATTGAATACCAAGGAAACTGGCGAGATTACTCTTTAGCAAGAGAAATAGATAAATTAATAAACGATAAACTAAGCCACTATGAGGGGTTTTAAGGACTATACAGAAAAGACAGGAGAAATTGGTTACATTACCGGTCTTACCCACTCAATTACATGGATTTCAGGCCTCCCTACTCTAAAATTAGAAGAAATGATAATTACTGAGCATGGGGAGATAGGTATGGTTCATGGATTGAATAAAAAAACAGCAGAGGTCTTAATGTTTAGTGTCAAAAATTTAAGAATCGGAGAAAGAGTAGCCAAAACCAATAGGGTATTTCAAATCCCGGTCTCTCAAAAACTTTTAGGTAGAATAATCAATCCTCTTTGCTTACCTATAGATGGCTTGGGCCCTGTAACTGGAGAAAAGAGATGCCTTAATATCCAAAGAGAGGCTCCCGGCATCACCCAGCGGGTACGGGTAAACGAGCCCTTAGAGACGGGAGTTATGATTGTAGATCTGCTGGTTCCTATTGGCTATGGTCAAAGGGAATTAGTTATTGGGGATGCTAAAACCGGCAAAACTGCCTTTCTTTTGCAAACTATAACCAGCCAGGCGAAAAAAGGAGTAATCTGTATCTATGTGGCTATCGGAAAAGAGGTTGCTGCGGTAAAGTCGGTGGAAGAATATCTAAAGGAAATGGAGGTATTTGACAAGACAATAATGGTGGTCAGTACTCCCGAAGATCCCAATACCATAAACTATTTAGCCCCTTTTTCTGGGATGACTATTGCCGAATATTTTCGGGACCAAGGGAAAAAAGTTCTAGTTATTTTTGATGACCTTACCACCCATGCCAAATTTTATCGGGAAATTTCCTTATTGCTAAAACGAATCCCTGGTCGGGCCTCTTATTCAGGAGATATTTTTCATATTCATGCGGCACTACTGGAACGAGCGGGAAATATCAAGGCATCAAACAATAAATCTTCAGACCAAAAATCAGGCAGTAAAGATAATGAGGTAAGCATTACTGCTCTGCCTGTAGCAGAAACATTAGAAAACGATATTTCAGGTTATATTCAAACCAACCTTATGGCAATAACTGATGGCCATATCTTTTTTGATATTGATAATTTTAGAGAGGGAAAAAGGCCAGCCATTAATGCCTTCCTTTCTGTTTCAAGGGTAGGTAATCAAACCAAAGAACTGTTAGACAAAGAATTAGCCAGCTGGACAAGAAAAAAAATGGCTGAATATAAAAGGCTAATGGAAATCGCTCAATTTGGAGTAGAACTATCTCCGAGAACCCAAAAACTTCTTGACCTTGGCAAAAAATTGGAAATTCTTTTTAGCCAAGGCATAAAAACAATAATTCCCCGAACCTTGCAATTACTTCTTTTTGGACTGCTACTTTCTGATTTCTGGGAAAACAAACCCCACGATGTAATGAAGGTAGAGGTGAATAAAATATTGGAAGGTTACCACAAGGGACCTTTTTTTGAAGAATTCTTAACCCTCCTGGAGATAGAAAACGATATCAAGAGGATAAAAAACCTAAAAGAACTTAAAGGTTTTACCAAAAAGAATATCCCCAAGGTTATAAAAATCTTACATGCCCACTCTTAAACAGATTAAAGAAGACCTGGAGGCAACCTCCACTATCAAAACAATTACCAGCATCTACCAAGAGATTGCTTATTTGAGAATGAACCAGATCCGCCGGGGGGTTTTAAGCAATCGAGAGTTCATTGAGGAACTGTCTCGGGTTTATAACCAAATAAAAAAAAGTTACATTAATTCACTTAAAAAAAAGGGGCGATTAAAGAAAGAAGAACTAAAAAAAATTTCTTTTATAAAACGCAACAAGCGAAGGATTGCCGTTTTCCTGTCTTCTAATCAATTTTTTTACGGAACCCTAATTTTAGATATTTGGCATAATCTCTTAAACTATTTAAATGATAGTAAAGCAGATTTGGCAGTAGTTGGAAAAACAGGCAGGTATCTTGCTGAAAGAGGCGGCTTTGAAGGTAAGATATTTTATTTTGAATTAGATGATGACAACCCGAGAAAGGAACAAATGAAAAAAATTATGGACTTCATTAAAAACTATGAGGAAATCATAGTATTTCATGGAAAATTTAGCACTGCCATATCTCAAAAGCCGGTCCAAGATAATATCTCTGGAGGAATTACTTTAGAATTAGAAAAAGAATTAGGCAAGGTTAAAAACTATTTGTTTGAGCCCTCCCCAGAAGATATTTTAGAATTTTTTGAAACCGAACTAATATCTGCATTTTTTAACCAAGCAGTTTTGGAACACCGGTTGTCAAGATATGCCGCCAGAATGGTCGCTATGTACCAAGCCACTGAAAACGCCAAAGAAATAAAAAGAAAACTAAAGATAAAACAGAAAAAATTAGAACGCCAATTGTCAAACAAAAAGCAAATTGAATTATTCGCTGGGTTTCAATTATGGGAGTAGGATATATCCTTTCAATTAAAGGAGAGGTGGTGGAGGTTGAGTTTTATGAAGACCCACCCTTTATCAAAGAGGTCTTGGCTTTAGAAGAAGACCCTGAAATTCTGTTAGAGGTTTATGGAGCCCGAACCAAAAATGTTTTTGTCTGCCTTTCCCTCAACAAAACAGACAAATTATTCAGGAAGGCAAGGGTCAAAAAAACAGGCAAAACCCTGGAGACACCGGTAGGGAAAGAACTTTTAGGTAGGGTAATTGATATTTTTGGCAATCCTCAAGACGGCTTGCCCCCTCCCAGGGTTAGAGAAAAAAGAGAGATATACCAATCCCCTCCTCCCTATCAAGAAGTTGTCTTTAAAAAAGAGGTAATTGAAACCGGAATAAAGGTTATTGATTTCTTTACCCCCTTAAGAAAGGGTGAGGAATTAGGGTTGTTTGGGGGAGCAGGATTAGGAAAAACTGTGCTTCTTTGTGAATTGATGCACAATGTTGCTTTTTTTAGGAAAGAAATCTCAATCTTTGCCGGTTTAGGAGAGCGAATCAGAGAAGGGCACGAACTCTATGAAACATTAAAGAAAACCAATGTCTTGCCCTCGGTAGCCCTGGTATTTGGACAGATGAACGAACCGGCGGTAAGGAGGTTCAAGGTAGGGTTTGTAGCAGCAACTATTGCTGAATACTTTCGGGATTTCCATAAAAAAGATGTTCTCTTTTTTATTGATAATATCTACCGATTCCTGCAGGCAGGCAACGAACTCTCAACATTAGTGGGAGACATCCCTTCTGAGGGAGGATATCAACCTACCCTCAACAGTGAGATTGGTCAATTGGAAGAAAGATTGGTCTCAACCAAATCCGGCTCAATAACCAGTATTCAAGCAATATATGTTCCAGCCGACGACATAACTGACCCTGGTGTTCAGGCAGTTCTCCCCTATTTTGACTCGGTAGTTATTCTTTCCCGAGATGTATACCAAGAAGGCAGGTATCCGGCGGTAGATATTTTGGCTTCCTCTTCCTCAGTGGTTGACCCTGACGTATTGGGTCAAGAACACTACGATGTCCTAATAGAAGCAAAAAGAACCTTGGAAAGATATAAATATCTACAAAGAATCGTGTCTATTGTCGGAGAAGCCGAGCTTTCTCTGGAAGATAGAATAATATATCACCGAGCAAAAAAAATTTTAAATTTTATGACTCAAAATCTTTTTACGGTCGCCGACCAAACTGGAAAACCGGGTCAGTATGTAAAAAAAGAAGACACGGTTAGAGGGGTTTGGAATATTTTGGTTGGCAAATTTGATAAAATTCCTGAAGAGGCGTTTTTATATATTGGAACCTCAGATGAATTAAAAGCATAAAGCTATACAATTGTCATTGTCAATATGTTAAAATACATATGAAAGAGCCCCTCCTTGAAGTAAAGGTATTCTGTTCGCCAATTATTAAAAAAATCCCTTATAAGGGAGAAGCCAAGGCGGTGTCCTCAGAAAATAAATTAGGCAGGTTTGATATACTTCCGGGGCATGCTAATTTTATCACCCTTATCTTTAATAACCTTATCATTCATACTCCCGATAAAAACAAAATTACCTATCAATTTAGAAGGGGGGTATTGGAAACAAGCAAAGATAGAGTAAGGGTTTTTTTAGGATTATGACAAAATCAAAAATTCTTATAATTGAGGATGACCTGCCGACAATTAAACTTTTTGAAGAGGTCTTTAGAATGGCCGGATTAAATATTGAGATTTTAGACACTGGCAAAAAGGGGATTGAAAGATTAAGAGAAATCAGGGAAGGAAAAAAAGAAAAACCTGGCTTAATTCTGTTAGATTTGATTCTGCCTGATATGAATGGCATCTCAATATTAAAAGAAGCAAAAAAACATCCTGAGACAAAGGATATTAAAATTTTTGCTCTAACCAACTATAGCAACCCTAAAACCAATCAGGAACTAATTGAAGAAGGAATTGATAAAATATTAATTAAGGCTCGGTATTCTCTTAAAGAATTAATCAATATAATTAAGCAAAATCTAAAGTAAGCCAACTGCTGTGCAGAAAAAAATTCACTTTTCAATTTTGTCTATCCTTACTATTCTCTGGTCGCTTTCCTTATATTTCTATTGCAATCCTATTTTATTAAACTCTGATAGTTGGATCAAAATAACCTTTCTCCTCACAACTCTTATTGTTCCTGAACTTTTTTGTCTTGTTGTCATTCTCTCTGGCAGAGATGTTAAGGAATTTAGGGCCTGGTTGGTTATATCTTTTCTTTTAGGTCTGTTTATAATTTTGGCCTTTTCTATAGAAAAAGCGCTGTTGCTTTCTCCGACAGGTATAATTGTCTTTTTGTTGCTCTTTCTCTATGGAGTTTGGATTGGAGCAATCCTATTTGAAGAATTTATTAAAAGAGAAGATGCCCAATATCTACAGGCTGTATCCATATCAGTTGCTTTTGGAGTATTTATCACCTTCATTGGTCTAATATACATTCTCATTCCCCTAATTACAGAAACAAACAAATATCTTTGGTTAGGGCCCCTTGCCTCTCTTTTTCTGGTTGGTTTCATGGCTTTGGTTATTACAAACCTCTTAAGGACAAAACTTGTCTGGGTGGCTTCTTTGACAATGATGGTGGGAATAGGTTTGTTGACATTGCTCTTCTTGGTATCAACTCCTACCCTAAAAATTTTTACTGCTATTATCTTCTTTTTGTTTTGTATTTTAGGATACCTTTTAATTAAAACAACCTACGGAGAGTATAAAAGAAAAGGGGAATCAGAAAGATTGGTCATAGAATCAAAAAAATTAACCCGGGCAAAAGACCAACTTATTCTATCACTCCAACACCACCTTCGAACTCCTCTTGTTCCTATTAGAGGGTATTTGGAATCAATTTTGGAGGGTGTTTACGGAAGGGAGGAAAATCCGGTTATTATGAAAAAACTTATTGAAATAAAAAAGATGACCGACGTTCTCTCCTCCCTGATAGAAAGTTTATTGGATATATATGAGATTAAAATGGGAGAAAAAACTCTTAGGTTAGAAGAATGCCAGATTGAAAATTTAATTGAGGGCGTTGTTGAAGAATTAAGGGTGCAGGCGGAAGAAAAGGGTATTTACCTAAAATTCAAAAAAACCTCCTTGCCAAAGATGAAATTAGACAAAAGAAAAATCAGAGATGCAATCTGGAACATAGTTGACAATGCTATCAAATACACCCCTAAAGGAGGCGTTACCATTACACCGAGAATTAAAGATGGAAAATTAGAAATTGTCATTTCTGACACCGGCATCGGTATGAATAAAGAAGAGATTTCTCACTTCCTAAAAGGAAAATTGTTTGAAAGAGGAGAAGAAGCAAAAAAACTTTACGGTCCGGGCAGAGGAATAGGCTTAAGCATTGCTGTAGAATTTATTAAAGCCCATAGAGGCAGGGTCTGGGCAGAATCTCAGGGGCAAGGCAAAGGAACAACCTTCTTTATTGAATTACCAATTACCAATTAGGAATTAGGAATTGGAAATTGGAAATTATTTTATCTCTGTATTTCCGGAGGCATTTCTCCAATAGGAGGTTGAGAAGAACCCATTCCCTCTGTAGCCGGTAGCCCTCTTTTAAGATTTTCTAAAATTTTCTTTACTTCTCCATTTTCAGGATTCAATTGAGCAACTTTTTCAAATAGTTTCTTGGCTTTCTCCTTCTCTCCTTTTTTATCGTAAACCAATCCCAACATATATAAGGCATTAGAATAATCAGGATTTAATTTTATTACCTTTTCAAACTCTTTTTGCGCCTTGTCTATTTCCCTTTTTCTCCAATATAGCATTCCTAACTGAAAAGAGACCCCAATATCCTGAGGACTGATTTTTTCCAACTCTTCCAATTTGGCAATCGCCTCCTCTCTTTTTCCTTGCTGGTCATAGGCCACTGCCAAAAGGTAGTGAGCGGGAGCGTAGTCCGGCTTGAGTTTAATGGCTTTTTCTAAACTCTTAATGGCTAAAGACAATTGTTCTTCTGCCTTCCTTTCTGCTTTCTTCTTTTTAGATTCCTGAGCCATTAAGATATATACCCTGCCCATCTCTCCGTAGGCAAAGGGAGAAGCAGGCTCAAGTTCTGCCGCCTTCTGATAAGAAGTTAGGGCTATCTCTCCTGCTTTCGGAACACCAACAAGGTTTCGGTAAAAAAATCCTCGCACATTCCAATTGGCAACATTTACCGGGCACTCATTAATCGCCCGCTCAAGAGATTTAATTCCCTCCCTAATACTCTCATTAATCAATCGTGTTCGGTTGGGTTTCAATCCGCTCTCTTGAGAAAGAAGATTAGCCCTAGAAAGATAGAGTTGGGCTAAATCCCGCCAGTAAACATCAACTGACCGATTAAGACGGGTTGCTTTTTGAAGATGGGCAATTGCTTGGTCAATTTCCCCTTGTTGAGAAAGTTTAATTCCTTTGCTGTAGTTAATTTGAGCAAGATATTTTTGACCTTGGAAAATAAGCAGAACCAGACCAATAACCGTTATTGCCAAAAAAAGGAAAGAAAAAACTAATCGCAGAGAAGAGGAAGACAAACCTATCTCTTTTTGTTCTGAAGTATAAAACAACACACCTCCCATCAAAAACCAGAAAGCAAGCCATAAAGTAAAATTGAAAGAAGTAAGAAAGCCTGCCACGGTTAGCCCAATCACTGAAGTTAAAAGCCCGATTTTTAGCCCAAAGGAGTCTTCTGATTTGACCAATTTAATTGAAAAATATATTGCAAGACAAAGAAGAAAAATTAAAGAAATTCCTCCCAAAACGCCCTTGGTTACAAACCAATCTAAAACCTCTGAACTTCCAGTAGAGAACCTTGTTCCCCAAAAAATAGTCTGATTAAGAAGTGGGGAACGATATTTGGAATAATCAAAAATAAAGGTTCCGGGTCCTGTCCCTAAAAGAATATTCTTTATTCCCTCATTAAATACGCCTTTTAGGATATTAAACTCCAAAAGAAAACCCGGGGAAGCCTCTAAAGGCAAGGAGGGAAAGAGAGAAAAGCGTAAGGGAAAGAAAAAGAAGAAAATAGATAAAACCAAAATTATCACCAAAAAAGATAGCCAACCGAACCGAGGCCTCTCTTTAGAATCAGTCAAACTGAATATGCTAACAATTAGCCCCCCAAGAAAAACAATAAGCCAGGCATTTTTAAAATCAATTAAAACAAGTTCTGTCAATAGAATAAGAGGAAGAAGCCAAAGAATTGGATTTTTGGCCTTAAAAACTAATCCCAATGACAGAGAAAAGAGAATAGCCAAAAAAATAGCAGCGCTATAAACACTTCCAATACTATTAAACGAAGGAATTCGCGAGAAATTAAACGGCAACACAAAAACACCGTAAAGTTGTAAAACAAGGTAAAGTCCGGCTATTGCTCCTGAGATGAGAAATAAAAGCGCCGCCAAAAAAAGTTCTTTTTCGTTTTGGAAAACATTAGCAAAAAGAAACGCTAAAATAAGAAAGGAAGTAAAAGCAAGGAGGTTGTCGCTAACATTTAATGGCCAACCCCAGAAAGAGGCCTTCTGCCATAGAGAGAAAATAGTAGATAAAGAAAAAAGAATAAAAATTAAAAGGAAGGTAAAATATAATAACTTGTTCCCTCTTAAAATTATTCTTTCTTGACCTATTTGTTTGAAAAACCAGGTTATCAAAGATAAGAAAACCAAAGGCAAAAACAAGACCTGCTTTGAATAATCCAAAACATCAGAGCCAAAGGGCAAAAAAAATAAAGGTATCAAAAAAATAGCCAAATATAAAGAGACCTTGCTTATTTGGCTGAAGATGGCAGTCAATGATTTCATATTATTGAATTCAATTACAACTTTTCCACTGCTCGGAGTTTGGCGCTATCGGACTTTGGATTCATTCTCACCTCCTCCGGGGTGGGTCTAATCGGCTTTTTTGTCAAGATTCTAACCACCGGCTTTCTATCTTGAGAAAGAGACATCTCTCTAAAGGTCTTCTTAACAATCCTGTCCTCAAGGGAGTGAAAAGAGATAACAACCAGCCGCCCTTTTTTCTTTAATGCCCGGATTGCCAAGGGAAGAGCCCTTTTGATGCTTGGCAACTCCTGATTTACCTCCATTCTTATTGCCCGAAAAACATTGGTTGCCCAATGGCTTTTTCTTCTAAAGCGATAATAAGCAGGAATTGAGCGACAGATAATCTCTAAAAGTTGTCTCGTTGTCCTAATTGGCTTTGCCTTTCTTGCCAAAACAATCTGTCGGGCAATCCTTCCGGCAAAGGGCTCTTCTCCCAATTTGTAAAGAATCTCTCTTAACCTTTTCTCGGGATATTTATTGACCACATCAAATGCCCTCAATTCTTGAGAGGTATCCATTCTCATATCCAAGAAAGCATCATATCTCTTGTTAAAACTGAACCCCCTTTCCGGACTTTCCAACTGATAAGAAGATACCCCAAAATCAAACAAAACCCCATCTACCTTTTCAATTTTAACTTTTTCTAAAATTTCGTCAAGGTCGCTGAAGTTTGCCTGAACATAGACAATTCTGTCCCCATATTCACCCAAACGCCTTTTTGCCATCTCAATTGCGAACCTGTCCCTATCTATAGCAATAATCCGTCCTCTTTTCCCCAGATAGGAAATAATAGATTCTGTATGTCCCCCTCCTCCCAGGGTGGCGTCAATATAAACCCCATTCCTTTTTGGAGCCAGATATTCCAAAACCTCCTTAGAGAGAACAGAAATATGTTTAATTTCTTTTGCCACTATTCAAACCCTATTCCTCTAATTTCTTCTTGAGGTAGCCTACCAACTCCTTTATTTTTACCCTTTCCTGCTCCATTGTGTCCCGCTGACGAACGGTCAGGTCGTCATTCTCCAAAGTTTCAAAATCAATGGTTAGGCAAAAAGGAGTGCCGATTTCATCCTGCCGGCGGTACCTCCTGCCAATAGACCCTGTCTCATCGTACTGACAGACAAAATGAGGTAGAAGCATCTGATAGACCTTCCTTGCCTTTTCTACAAGGTCTGTCTTATTCCTAACCAGAGGCAAAACAGCAAGTTTGACTGGTGCTATTTTTTTATCCAGTTTCAAAAGTTGCTCTACCTCCTTCTTTGACTCAGTGGTTTTTGTCCGACCGCCTTTTATCTCCTGATAGGCATCGCATAAAAGAGCCAAAAATATCCTTTCCACCCCAGAGGAGGGCTCTATCACATATGGCAGATAGGACCTTCCTTCTTTTTCGTCAAGGTATTTCAGGTCCCTGCCCGAGGCATTCTGGTGCTGCCTCAAATCATAATCTGTCCTGTTGGCAATTCCTTCTATCTCTCCCCAGCCAAAGGGAAACCTATACTCAATGTCCACACAACTTTTGGCATAGTGAGATAATTCTTCTTTTTCGTGAACCCTTATTCTCAGATTTTCCTTTTTAATCCCCAGGTCCTCAATATACCATCTCATCCGTTCCTTTACCCAGTAGTTAAAAAATTTCTCATCCTCTCCCGGTTTTACAAAGTACTCCAACTCCATTTGCTCAAATTCTCTTGTCCGAAACAAAAAATTTCTTGGGGTAATCTCATTCCTAAATGACTTGCCTATCTGGGCAATGCCAAAGGGCAATTTCTTTCGCTGGCTTTCCAGGATATTCTTAAAATTGACAAAAATACCCTGGGCTGTTTCTGGTCTCAAATAGGTCAAGGCGCTCTCGTCCTCAACTGGGCCAACAAAGGTCTTGAGCATCAAATTAAATTTCCGGGGCTTTCCTAAAGCTCCGCCGCATTCAGGGCATTTTTCTTTGTCTTTTAGTTTGTCATACCTAAATCTCTTATGACACTTCCTGCACTCCGTTAATAAATCAAAAAATCGCTCCGTATGCCCTGATGCCTTCCAAACAGCAGAATTTTTTATAATTGAAGAATCCAAGCCAACAACATCCTCCCTTTCCTGAACAATTTTCTTCCACCAAATCCTTTTTATATTGTTTTTCATCTCCACCCCCAACGGCCCAAAATCGTAAAATCCAGAGATTCCACCGTATATCTCAGATGTGGGAAAGACAAATCCCCGTCTTTTGCAAAGCGAAATGATTTTCTCCATTTAATTTTCAATCCTGTTTTGCTATATTAAAAATTATGCCTTGGGCTTCTTTCAGGATAACAAAATAAGATGCAAAAATCAATTTTCGCCCAGTTGAACATTTGATCCTGTTTAATTCAGATACCTTGCTTTTTTTAAATTATGCTCAAAAAGGGTTCGGCTAAAAAAGGTTTTGCCATCGGATGAAGAAAAATAATACCAATATTGGCTTTCTTTGGGATAAACTGCCGCTTCTATACTCTCTAAACCAGGATTACAAATGGGTGTCGGGGGAAGACCTAAATGTTTATAGGTATTGTAGGGAGAATCAATGATTTTCATTTTGCCAATTTTTTTCCTCATTTGAGAAAAATTCAGTCCTTTACAGTTTTTACAAATATAAACTAAGGTAGCATCTACCTGAAGGGGCATTCTGCTTTTCAAACGCTTCCATAAAATACCAGAAACCAATGCCTTGTCATTATCATCTCTAACTTCCTTTTCAATCAGGGAAGCCATAATAATGATTTCAAAGATATTCTTGCCCTGTCTTTTTATTTCCTCCCTTAAATCCGGTTTTAATTGCTTGTCAAAATTCCTTAAAAATTTACCAACAATCTGTCTATCGGTCTCCTCTCCTGAAAAATAATATGTATCCGGAAACAAAAAACCCTCAAGAGAGGCATTATCAGGCACTGATTCCAAAAAACTGAACTCTTTTTTAAAGTCCTTAACCCTTAGGTTAGACAGGGAGGTGCTCAATTTTTCCTCAATCTGAGACAATCTAAACCCTTCCGGAATCGTAATTTTAATCTTTATTGTTTCTCCTCTGGTTATTTTTTGGACAATTTCTTTAACAGAGAAAGAAGGACTTAAATAATAACTGCCTGCCTTAAGTTTTTCTGCCTTGTTGGTTAAAACTACATAGAGGTCAAAAAAAATCCTGCTTTTTATCAATCTTTCCTCTTCTAAATTTTTACCTATCTCAAAAGCCGAATCCCCCTTTTTTACAGAAAATAACTTCTTCTCCTTTGCCCCATTCTTCGGTAAAAAAATGCCCTGCCAGAAAAAAAGAAGGAGAAGAAACAAAATCCCTCCTACCAAAATCCCAATTTTTCCAAAATTTCTATCCATAAATACAACCTAATTCCCAATTAACCCTCCAATTTCCCCTCTCTTATTTAACCTAACATTCTCACATTCTCAAGAATGTTGGAATGTTTTATTCTTCCCGTTCTTAAAAATCAGTTTTTAATTTTAACCAATTAGTTAAACCTAATTGCCAGAATTGGGTTTTGTAACCAGAGGAACGAAAACAAAACCGGGATATTCCTTCTCTTCAAAAATTTCCTTTGATCTCTTTATAAAAAGCCAGATTGAATTGCCAATAGGAACAACAATCCTTCCTCCTATTTTTAATTGCTCCTTCC
>CAZPZY010000012.1:0-14866 GCA_964591195.1 uncultured Candidatus Saccharibacteria bacterium | reverse complement strand
TTTTTTTCTTTCAAACACCACTAAACACCCTTGTCAGCAAAGACCGCTTCCCTTTCTCTTAAAGATATCTGCTTCTTCTTTCATCTTATTGGCGCCACTATTTTAACCAATTCAAAAACCTTTGTCAAGCCCCTTTACTAACATTCAACCCTCCCCCATCTGCCTTATCTTTTCAAACAAGCCGGCAGAGGGATTTGAACCCCCGACACCCAGTTTACAAAACTGGTGCTCTAACCGCTGAGCTATGCCGGCATAGTCACTTCTTAATCTCCTCCTTTATTCTCTTCCAATAACTATCCTCTCTGGCTGTTTTTTCTTTTCGTTTTTCTCTCAATTTCTGAAGATGGGAGAAAATAAAACCTTCAAGCCGTAAGGTAAGAATCTGAAGTCTTTTTAAAAATTTTTCTAAAAATAACTCATAAGAAAAATTTTCAATCGGTAGAATCTGCCGGCTTTTCCTTTTGACATTTGAAATCAAACCCTCTTTTTGATTAGAAGAAGAAAACGAATCTAATTCAGGCAGGTGGCGAAATATAATTATAGCCATTCCCAATAAACCCAAAACCAAAGAGTTTATAGATATAATCTCCAATGGATTCATAAACTAAACCTCAAACCTGACATATCTTTTTAGGGTAATATTCTCGCCAAACTTGCTGATGTATTCTTCAATTAGGTCTTTGACTGTTTTGGACTGGTCCTTTATCCATGGTTGGGATAAAAGAGGAGTCAGGTCAGGGTCAACAGCGGCAATCTGCAGACACAGTTCGTGAGCCAGTTTTTGAAACCCTTCTGAGCGGGCGACAAAGTCCGACTCGCAATGAAGTTGGACCATCGCTCCCACCCGCTTGTTAGAATGAACATAACTGCTAATTATCCCCTGCTCTGTTTCCTTTTCTTTCTTTCCGGCAGCAAATTTTTTCCCCCACTCTGCCAAAATCTCTTTTGCCCTCTTAAAATCCCCTTTACCTTCCTCAAGGGCCTTCTTGCATTCGGAAATAGAAATACCTGTTTCCTCTCGTAATTTTTTAATTTGATTAATGTCCACCATAATAAATTTATTTCCTCTATTTGGAATTTGGCGCTTGAGACTGGGAATTCTTTACCTTTAATATCACTCCTCTTATCTTGTCTAATATGTATTTAACAGAGGAAATAGCATCATCATTTGCAGGGATAGGATAATCGGCTAAACTGGCATCACTATTGGTATCTGAAATTCCAATCACTGCAACTCCCTTTCTTGATGCCTCTTTTACTGCCAAGGCATCCTTATTCATATCCAGAACAAAAATAGCCGCTGGTAGTTCTTCCAAATTCCTTATGCCCTCAAACTTCAATTTTAACTTCTCTAACTCTTCTTCCATCTTTTTTCTTTCCTTTTTTTTATAATTCTCCATTATCTTTGGGTCAGCCAACTTTCGTTCCAATTCCTTCATATACTCTACCCTCTTCTTAATCACCGGAAAATTGGTAAATGTTCCGCCCAGCCACCTTTCATTAACATAGGGCAGTCCGCACTCCTGAGAAACCTCTTTTACCAGTTTCTTAAATTGGACCTTGGTTCCCACAATCAATAGGGTCTTTTTTTCGGAAATCAATTTTTCAATAAAACCCAATGCCTCAGCCAATTTCTTCTTGGTTTTCTCTAAGTCAATAATATGAATGGTATTTCTTATTCCTGCTATATAGGGCTTCATTTTGGGATGGGTTTTTGAGGTCCGATGACCAAAATGGAGCCCTGCCTTTTCCATCTCTTCAATGTTAAGGTCAAAAATATCGTCTTTTGTTGCTTCCTTTAATGTCTGTTTCATATGTGTAATATGTCTATATACACCATAACCCTTGATTTTTCAAGTCCTCTATTATATAATGGACGGTACTATGAAGAAAAATATACATCCGAAATATTATCCTAATGCCCATGTTAAATGCGCCTGCGGCAATACCTTTACGGTTGGCTCAACCAAGGAATACATTGAAATTGAAATTTGCTCAAAATGCCATCCCTTTTATACCGGCAAAGAAAAACTGGTTGACACAATGGGCAGAATAGAAAAGTTCAAAAGAAAACTGGCTAAAGCCAAAGAAGCGGCTAAGAAAAGGGGTTAGAAGGCTAAGAAGCCGGTATGGAAGTATTCAAATTCAATTTGAATTTTTGAGATATAACCTTTAACCTTTTAACTTCTAACTAATATGGAGTCAGTGATTATGGAAATCCGGGCAGGAGTAGGCGGCCAAGAGGCGGCTCTTTTTGTTAATGACCTCTTTAATATGTATTCGAAATACGCCCAGAAGAAAAACTGGAAGCAAAAGACACTAAGTTTTCATCCCACTGAACTGGGCGGGTTAAAAGAGATAGTTTTTGAACTCAAAGGCGAAGACGTCTTCTCAAAAATGAGGTACGAAGCCGGGGTTCATCGTATTCAAAGAATTCCTGCCACTGAAAAATCAGGCAGAATTCACACCTCCACCGCCTCGGTGGCTGTTCTCCCCAAACCAAAAGAAACAGAAATCAACATAAATCCCCAAGACCTAAGAATTGAGACATTTAAATCTTCAGGCGCTGGAGGTCAATATGTCAATAAAAGAATGACCGCCGTTAGAATCACCCA
The DNA here is from genome assembly GCA_964591195.1 of uncultured Candidatus Saccharibacteria bacterium. Classification (GTDB taxonomy): domain Bacteria; phylum Patescibacteriota; class Minisyncoccia; order Minisyncoccales; family JAGGSE01; genus JAGGSE01. The sequence goes on along the minus strand of CAZPZY010000012.1, from coordinate 12,251 downwards.
TATTCCCACAGGTCTTGTCGTCTCCTCCCAAAGCGAGAGAAATCTTGCTCAAAATAAAGAAAACGCCTTATCTGTTCTTAAGGCACGGCTATTTGAAAAAAGCCGTCTGTCTCAAGAAGAGAAACTTGCTAAAGATAGAAAAAAACAAATCGGCTGGGCAAAAAGAGCAGAAAAAATTCGGACGTATAACTTTCCCCAAAACCGGGTAACCGACCACAGAATCAAAAAAAGTTGGCACAATCTGGAAAAAATAATGGAGGGAAAGTTAGACCCAATAATTTCAACCCTAGAAAAGAAACTTTAAAACCTAAAAGATCGACGGAGACCTGTCGAGGTTTGACCTCGACTTGCTTTGAAAAAGAAACAACAGCTGCTTTATTCTTTAAATTAGAACGAGTTTTTAGAATATCTAAATAATTTTTCATACCATTCCTTTATTTTTTATTACAATACTCTTCCGATGCTTCTTATTCTAAATTAGCAAATTTTATTGCTAATTGAGAGTGTAACCAGGAATGAGATAATCTGGCAATTGCTTTGTCCGGCCTTTTTCTTTCTAATTCCTTGTTGGCTTGGGTTAGTTGTCTTTCTGCTTTTTCAATCAAGGGGTTTATTACCTTTTTAAGTTTAGGATCTTGGACCTCTGTATTCTTGGCTTCAAAGAGAGATACCTTGGCTAAAAGGAAATCCGCTTTTACCAATTTTTCAATTGCCTTGTCAAAGGCAGTTTTAAGTTCATCTGGGTTTCTCTTAAATTTAATCAATTTAACCTCATTCATCATTAATCTCACCCCTATCTTCTCATAATGGAAGACAAGCATTCCTGATCTTGGGCGCTTTGATTTTTTAATTTTCTCTAAACACTTCCCTTTATCAAAGAAGAGCAAATGGGAGGCATCCTGCCAGAGGTCTTCATTCAAACTCTGATTTAGAAACCAGATAATTCTATCAATCCTTTTGTCAATTTTTATATTCCCTGTTTTAACTGATTTTAGGTCTGAGACGACTTCTTGCTTAAGAGTCCTGGCACTTTTTATCTTGACTGAGGTAGTAGCTAAATCTGAAAATTGGCCATCGCTTACCTCTAACCTTAAGACCCCATCATAATCATTATTAAAGATATGTTCTACCTTTGGGTTGTCTGACCAATCAGTATCCCAGTTTCCATCTGAGTCAAAGTCCCAGCGATATTCTAAAGGATCATTATTTGGGTCAGAAGAACCTGAGGCATCAAGGACTATGGGTAATCCAGCATAGCCCTGATAGGGTCCATTGGCATTGGCTATTGGTGGTAGGTTCACTGCGCCGCCTCCATTTTCAAGTCCTAGAACAAGATAATAATCTTTTCCCTCATAATTGGTAATGGTAAGGGTCATTCCCTCAATTGTCTTTCCCAGCCCAAGAATAACCCTTCCTGGACATCTTGGATTTATTTCTTCCAAAGACTTGGCTTGGGGGCAGACATAAACTGAAAACTGATTGGAAACTTGAGGGCCTTCCTGGCTTTCCAAATTCTCTGCCTGGGAAGAATGAGAAAGAGAAAGGGCAAGAGTAAGAACAAGGGTTGAAATTAGGAAGATAAGGATTGGGATTTTTGATAACTTTGGCATAGTTTGTTTGAATTTAAGCACCTAACGACCAACCAGTAATCCAAAACCAAATAAATAACCAAATTAGCAAAGCAATGGAAGAAAAAATAATTCCTAAAATAGCCCTGATTTTGCTAAGTTTTAATTTAAGACTGAGAATACCTAAAGTTAAACCAAAAAACGAAAAAGAGATAAAAAGATATTGAAGAAAAGGATAATACTTATCGAAAATACCGAGTATTAAGATAATGGGCACTGAAAAAAGAAAGCTAAAGAGATCAGTTATTGGATAAAAGAATAAGCTACCACCAAGCAAGCTAATTATTCCAAATATGAGAGAACAGATTGGAAAATATTTTTTCATGATAAATTACTTTGGTACAAATAAGATTTTTTCTTTTTCAATAACCTCTGGCCACTCTGGCATATAAAGCAAAGATTTTTTCTTTTTTAAATCAACATCCCCCTCCATTTGAGTTAAGTCTATATCTTCGGTAGCCTTTTCAAAATGGACATCAATTAAACCAACAGGGATAACTGAAATGCCTTACTTTGATTAATACAAAATTAAGCCACCATTCTAATAATTCCTAAATAAGCTAATATCAAAATCATTAAAGGAAACAAAGCGGCTAAACAAATAAAAATTCCTGAAAGAGACAAAAGGATATATCTTTTCTCTTTTAATTGGAGTATTCCTAAAATTATTCCCGCAAAAGAAATAATTCCTGAAACCACTCCAATCCAAAACCCTTTTTCGCTATCACTATATGAAAAAATACCCCATTTCCAAGATGCTAAAAAACTAATTACTCCTAAAATTATTGAAAGAATAGCTTTTTTCATTTTGGAATAAACAATATTTTGTCTTCAATGACCTTTGGCCATTCCGGCATATAGAGAATTGATTTCTTTTTATCAACATCGGTATCAAAAATCATCTCTGAAAGATCAACATCTCCATCTGCTTTATCAAAATCTACCTCAATTTCTGCTACAGGCACAGAAGGAGAATGCCTAATTTTAAGTAAAAGTTTATCTTTTCCTTTAATAAGGTAGTTGCCAAAACCGAGAAGATTCTCTTTTATTTTTTGTGAAATTATCTCCGCTCTTTCAACTAATTCCCCTTTTATTTTAATAATCTTTGAAAAAAGTCCTTCTTTTATTTCAATTTTTCTTGTTATCCATTCTTCCCAACCCGTAGCAGCATCGGTTACAGTAGAAGTTATATTATAAATTCCAGGAGATGAATAACAATAAAGGGGGATAACTTTACCTTCTCTTTCATTACCATCCCCTAACTCCCATTTATACGAAGCAATTTTTCTATTGGTGAAAGGATGGGATTTGAGGAACAGGCAAGGAATACTTGAATCTTCTAAAAATTTATAGGCCCAGGAAATGTAAGGATTTAAGGCAATGAATTCTTTCCCTTGATTGGTGATTGGATCATATTTTGCCTCTGTTTGACTAAAATCTATTTTATTTGAATCAAATACCTTTACAATTCTTATAATTCCTTTATCGTATTCGGGCTTTTTTTAATCTTCATCTTTTTCATTTGTTCCAACCATTAATGCCTCGGTGGTAATTACAGGGATGGTAGAAAGGGAGGGATATTCCCAATTGCCAGCCATAAATAAATCAGTAGGAGAAATTTTAATTATTTCCTTTCCCAATTTCTCAAAGCCGTGAATATGTCCTCCAAAAGTCGCTAAAATTTGATTTCCTGGAGAAAGGTCCTCGTAGTCAACAAGTATTTCTTGAATTTCTTCAATTTCTGATGATTCAAAATTCCCCCACGAAAATGGAAGAATTTGAGGTTCCTCAGAATAACGCCATCGTGAACCTGGTCTCGCAAACGGCTCATGTGAAAGTATAATCACCTGTTCTTTTCCATCTAATTCATTCAATTTCTCTTTTAGCCAATTTATTGTCTCCGGATGAAGCACTCCTTCTCCTTTCACCCCAGCTGAGGTTTTTTCTCTTGAGTTAAAGTCCAAGCCAACAAAGTTTATTTTACCATAATTGAAGACAAAATTCTTGTAGTTCTTGTGAAGCGTGTCTGTTTGAAGCTTTAATCTTTCTTTCATTAACCTTGTGTTGGTGGCATTTTCGTCCCAGAATATTTGGTCAAAATATCTCTCTCCTAATGCTGATGTGGCGTTGTTGGAATCGGTATAGGGCCAGATATCGTGGTTGCCAAAAAGAGGAACATAGGGAATGCCATCTGAGGTATTGCCATCATTGTTCGGGTCGTTTAGTTTGTCCAAAATCTCCTTTGCCTTGAGAAACTCTGATTTTTCAGCAGAATCTGCTATATCGCCCAAAACAGCCAAAAATTGAATTGGGCATTTTGTTCCATCGCAATCAATATCGTTTTTGTTATCATTTATCCACTTTACCACATTTTCTAATCTTTTGGTTAGATAATAATCTTCTCCTTGGTATCCATCTTCAAATCCTTGACCATCATAATCTGGATATCCCCTGCCAATATGCAAATCAGTAATAATGGCAAATGACCACTTTTGAGGAAGGGACTCAGAAAGAAGAGGAAGTTCAATTAGATTTGATTGATAGATGGGTTTATATTCAGTGGGACTAAAGACAATACCGCTGAGGAAGTCCACCAGCCAAGGTAGAGAGCCAATATCCTTCATTTTTAGCCAGAGAAACAGATTGTTATTTTTGTCAATCCAGCCACCATAGGTTCCAGAAGCAGATTGCCAGGTTTTACCTTCGTCAAGAGAAACAAAAAGATGAGGTCCGTAGCAATTCTCAGAGGTACAGAAGCCTAAAAAATAGGTCTTGCTTCCTTTTTTAATTCTTATACCGGCTCCACTATTTTCTTTTGTGGGTAAATCTCCTGAAAACTCAATTTTGGCTAAAAGAACCTTTTCTTCCTCCTCCTCTGAATCTAAAGAAACGGGCTGAGGGGAAATCTCTAAAATTTCAGGAGAACCATAAACAAGAGAGGCAAAATCAAATCTATAGTTGGGATAATTGAGAATTTCTTGTTCTAAGACCTGGCGAGAAATTCTTTCTGCCTGGTAATAAGGGAATCTTTCTCCTATTGGCAAAACAGTAATTGTTCCTATGGCTTTGTCTGAAGCAGATTGGCCATCAAAGGTATAATCGCAGACCACCTCATAGAGATAGTTTCCAGGAGAAACCAAGTCTCCTTTTTCATCCCTTCCGTCCCATTTGCCAACTTCTCCAGGGATATTCTCCCACTTCCAGGATCTGCCTGTCCCTTTTATGGTTAGAGTAAGTTTATTGCATCCTTTCTCATCAAAGAAAGGAAAGAAAGAGGTCTCAATCTGGCTCTGCTCAAAATAGGGATCAAAAGGGTCAGGGCTGTCTGAAATATACAGATCCGGAAGGAATACAAAATCACCCTGAGCCTGAGTTAAATTAAAAGGAGAAAACAATCCCAAGAGAAATAAGAATAAAAACAAAACAATTACAATTATTAAGGCGCCTTTTCTTGATTTGGTCTCTGTCTCTTCTATTTTCTTTGAAGTTTTTAATAAAAAACCTCTCATTTGGTGATTGCTCACTCCTATTATATCTCCTAACTCAAATTTCAACAAACCTGGTATAGATAAATCTTACAGAGAAAATGTGCGAGGTCTGACCGTGCACATTTCTGTGCACATTTTCCTTGCACGGTCTAACCGTGCACCAAACCTTGCGTCAAATATTTTTGCCCCAGAAACTGGACTTTCTAACGGGGTTTAGGATTTAGATCATTAGGATTTTGAATTTATTTAAGAAATGAGTTTTGTCTTTTTGTAAATTTTTTTAAAAAGGATCTCTTAAAGAAGTAATTGCTTTGAAAAGAAGTTTTTTATTGCTTTCTGTTCGCTTTTTTGCCGAGTTTTGTTTACTTCAAAAAGATAATCTATACCCTAAATTGTAAAAAAGGATTATTTTTTTATTTCAATGCTCCTTGGTCAATCTGTCTCTGCCAAAAATCAACCTTGGGCATTATATAACTATAGGTATACCAGCGGCCCCCGGCTCTTCTGCAATTGCGGGCGTTAACATTGGTAGTGCCGCATAAATAGGCAGTCACTGCTCCTTCCTCTGCTTTACGATTTTGGCTAGCGGCTCCAAACCTAGCCAAATACAAACCAGCGGCTAAAAAGGCATCTGCAGGCCGCCAGGGATTGGCCGGTTTAACCCCGGTCAACTCCTCCACCTTTTTCTTATAACCATAATTCAACCAGGTATTGGGCATAAACTGGGCCGGACCCATTGCTCCTCCTGACTGAACAATTCCTCGTTTGTTAACCACACAGGAAACTGGAACAGTATTGGGATTCAACCCCAATTCTTTTGTAATTTTAAGAAAGGCAGGCCATTGCTTAGGAGACATTACTTGTTTGTAACTGATCTCGGGATGCTTGCAATAGGGCTGACTGGCGCAATTGCACTGACCAATATTAGCCCCCAATGCGGATTCTCCTTCAATGATTCCCAAGATAAGGGCAGGCCGCACCCCGGTAAGTTTTCCTGCCCAACTTGCCAGTTTGTATAATTCCTCCGGGGTCTTTGGCGTCTTCATCCCAGCCAAAGACAACTGGGCAATTCTTGACATTATTTTAGACGCCTTTTTTTCCAGTTCTTTCTTCTTGGCTAAATATTGGCGATACTCTGCTTCGGTCTTTTTTTTCAAAAACGAGTACTCTTCTTTTGAATCCTCGCTTTCCTTTTTTTGGAGTAATTGAATTTTAATGGCTTTTTCTAGGTCCTCCTTATCTTCTGCCAGAGACATTTTTTCTTTTTTGAGCAGTTCATTGAAAGACCTGATATCTGCCAATATCTCCTGGTTCTTTTTGTTAAGGTTCTCTAGGTTATTGATATAGGTAAAAAAGTTGGAAAGTTTTTTCTCGGTAAACAAAATCTCAATATAAGAACGCTGGTCTTCTTTATAAATCTGGCGGAGGATGACAAGAAGGTTTTTTTTAGAATTTTCAATCTCCTTGCTTGTCTTTTCAATTGATTTTTGGGTATCAGCAATTTCAAACTCAATCTCTTTGATACTTGCTTTGCTTTGACGAATCTCCAACTCCAATCTCTTTATTTTTCTTTCCAATGTCCAAATCTTACTGCTCAAGGTTTTCTTCTTTTGTTTTGATTCCGATGCTGCTTTTTCGTACTGGGCAATTTCTGCCTCATACTTCTTCAGAAGTTCTTCACATTCTTCTCTTGTTTGACAATCATCCTCACTTATCTGTTGAGCATTTTCCTTGCCAAAAAGAATAGAAACTGGAAAAATAAAAAATCCTACCAGAAAAAGTAATAAAAATGCCTTTTTTCTCATTTTTTCTCCTCTTTTTCTTTCTTTTTCTCCGTTTCTTCTTCCTTCTTCTCTTTTTCTCCCACCTTTTCTACCTCAGGCTTCTCTTCAATCGGTTTTTCCAATTCTTCCTCCACTTTTTCCGGAGGAGTAACCAAGGCAACAATTTCTTCCCCTTCCTTCAAGATTTTTACTCCCTCAGGGACCCTTAGGTCGGAAATTTTAATACTGTCTTCAAAGGTTTTAAGAGAGGATATGTCCACCTCAATCTGGCGCGGCAACTGCTGGGGCTTGGCTTTTACCTCAAGTTCAGAAATTTCCTTCACCAATGTCCCCTGAAGATTTTTTACCGCAGGCGCCTCTCCCTTGAAAACCAAAGGAACCGCTGCCTCCACCTCTTCCTCTAATTTCGGCTGATAAAAATCAATATGGATAGGTCTCCCACTTAAGGGGTCATATTGAACGCTATGGATTAAAACCAAGAATTTTTTCCCTTGGTCTTTTAGATTTAAAGAAATCAGAGAACTACTGCCCGCTTTTTTGTAGGCCGCCTCAAATTCCTTTTCCTCTACTTCTAAATTTAGATTCTTAATCCCCGGGCCATACAAAACCGCGGGCAGTATCCCCCTTTTTCTTAAACCTCTTACCTTTTTTCCTTTTTCATTTCTAATCTGAGCAGAAAGGTTTAACATCGGTTTATTTTTCTTTTCTAATGAAAAACTTCTTTTCCATGTCCTTTAACACCTTTACCACACCTGTATATTCCAATTCTGTCATCGGCAGCATCGCTGGACCGGAAAAACCCTGCTTCCTAATTTCTTCTGCTTTCTGAGAAACCTTTTCTCTTACATAGTCCCAATAGGGATGGTCAAAGCAATCCACTGGCTCTGTCAGTTTTCCGTTCTTCATTGAAAAGGCAAGAGAAGAGACAACCGGAGGTCCATCAAAATAGGAAATGGTAGAATTCCTTTTGACCGGCATTAAAGGCCCAATATGGCTTCCTCTCATAAACCCGTCAACATAATGCCCGATGGAAAAAGGAGAAAGCACCTCGCCAGTGGCAGGAAAATCGTGCTGTGTCCTTACTATCATTACCGGGTCGTCCTTGCCTACATATTTCCCAGCGATATTATGAAGCCGGGTCGTGGAAACCGCTACTGCCTGTTCTCCGGTGGCTCTTGAGTGTATTGATTCTACAACAAACCTTCCGTTATCCCTCAGAAGCGCGGCTATCTCATAGATTTCCTCCGGACTTTTTAGTTTAACCACCTTGTCTCCCTTTGTATAGGAAACATCCATAATCGTAAACTCAAACCCCTCTTTGAGTTGTGGAGACAATAAAAACCCTGCTGTATACATTGGGTCGCAAAATGCCAGATAAAGAGGGAGATTAAAAGCGCCGGGCTCGGTCTTATCAGCAGCGAATATCACAAATGGCTCGGCCGGTCTTTCTTTTATTTCCATTTCTGCTACCTGAGGTCCCATCCCCTTGACATTTCCTGAAAAAGCGCTCTTAAGCAAATCCTGTCCTGCTCCGTAAAGCCCCTGGGATTTAGCCACCTTTGTTCCAGCCAGAAATGCATCCCAACATAGTTTATGAACCTTTGGATTTCTAATTCCTTTCCGATGGGTGGTTACAATTTTAATGTCATCTCCAGTATAGTCCACATAATAATCTAATATCAAACCCTTACCCTTTTTAGCCACATAATCTTTAACTGCCTTAAGCATCTTTTCACTCGGTCTAATGTGCCCCCCAATTGAACCAATATCCGCTTTGATTATGGAAATTGTAACTTTTGCCATAATGATTTAAATGATTTAAATTTATCCCTTTTACTCGACCTTTTTAAATCCTGCCTTCAGCAGGATTATTTACTATATCTATCACAGAAATTAAAATTTGTCAAAAGAAAGCATTAGATTTTCCAACGCCAGTTTCCTGTTTATGTTCTTGATTTCAAGAAAAAAAATCGTTTTCTGCAGAACCTCTAAAAATTCCTTTATTTTCTCTGGTCCAAATCTCTTAAATTCTCCATTTGCTTTATTGCTCAGTTGTAAAATTAAAATGTTTCTTAAATAACGAAGCCAGAGTTTCAAGACTGGCAGTGGTTCTTCTGATAAGTTATTATTGATGTATTGAAAACGAAAAGCCAAGGGTTTTCTAAAAATCTCTATTAAATCAGAAAGAACCTTCCACTGCCTATCAACCCTGAAACGGCTAAAAAGGTCCAAGGCAAAGCCCGGTTGGCCCAAAGAGAGTTGGCTAATCTTCTTTGCCTCATCTGGGGAGGCGCCCTTTGATATTAAATAATTTTCAATTTCTTTTTCTCCAAGAGGATAAAACCTGATGACCTGACACCGAGAGACAATTGTCGGCAAAAGAACCTTGGGATGTTCGGTAATCAAAATTATAACTGCCTTTGTCTTGGGTTCTTCCAGTGTCTTTAACAGGCAATTCTGTGCCTGCTGGTTCATTAAATGGGCTCTATCTAAAACTGCCGCCTTCAGGGGAGCGGAAAAATTCTTCAAAGACAACTCTTTAGCAAGTTCCCTAATTTGAGAAATTTGAATTTCCCGCTGGCTGGGTTCTATAAAGACAAAATCGGGATGGGCAGTCCTTTCAACATCCTTATGAAAAAGAAGAGAAACAAAACGGAAGGCAACCTTTTTCTTGCCCAACTTTTCCGGCCCAGAAAAAAGCAGAGCATGGGGCAGTTTTTTTTCTTTAGCCAGTTTTCTTAAAATATCCCATTGCTTTTTATGTCCCAATATCATCTCTTGGCTAATATGCTTTTTTTATAAACATCTAATCCCTCCAAAAACCTACCTGTGCCTTTGGCAACACAGGAAAGAGGATCATCTGCCACAATAAAGGGTATGCCTATGGACTCGGAAAACTTTTTATCAATGTTCTTAAGTAAGGACCCGCCTCCTGCCATTACTCCACCTCTATCCATAATATCGGCTGAAAGTTCCGGAGGGGACTCTCTTAGGACATTCTTTACTACCTGAATTATTTCTTCTATTACCTCAGAAATCGCTTCGTAAATCTCGTTTGAAGAAATTTTGATATTCCGGGGCAGTCCAGAAATCATATCCCTTCCTCTGATTTCAATCTCCCTTGGTTCTTTTTCAGGAACAGCGGTTCCAATTTTTTTCTTAATATACTCGGCCGTCTGTTCGCCTATGGCTAAACTATATTTTTTTCTGATAAAATCAGAAATGGCTGAATCCATCTTATCGCCGGCTACCCTGGCGGACCGCCCAGTTACTATTCCGCCTAAAGAAATCACTGCGACCTCACTGGTTCCTCCGCCGATGTCAACAATCAAATTGCCGGAGTAAGAATTTATAGGAATTCCTGCTCCAATGGCAGAAAGTATCGGCTCTTTTGCCAGATAAACTGCCTTTGCTCCGGAGGCTAAGCCGGCCTCAATTACCGCCCTTCTCTCTGTAGATGTAATGCCAGCGGGTACACCAATTAACAATTCCGGTTTAAATATACTCAAGTGTCCCAAGACCTTTTTAATAAAATACCTCAACATTGCCTGGGTCACCCGGTAGTCAGCAATCACCCCTTCCCTTAATGGCCGATAGACCTTGATTGCCTCCGGGGTTCTGCCAATCATTTCCTTTGCTGAGGACCCCACTGCTAAAACCTTGTTCTCAGTTAAACTCACAGCAACAACAGAGGGTTCGTACAAAACAATCCCTTTTTTGGGGACAAAAACCAAAGAACTGCATGTTCCCAGATCAACTCCAATTTTTCTTGTTATCATATTCTTCTAATATCTGCTCCTACTTTTTGAAGACGTTTTTCTATTTCTTCATATCCTCGGTCAATCTGATTAATATTCCCAATTATTGTTCTGCCTTGGGCAGATAGCCCGGCAATAACAAGGGAAGCACCTGCCCGAATGTCCCAGGACTCAATCTCTGTTCCCAATAGTTTTGTTTTTCCGAAAATAAAAAGCCGGTGAGGATCAACAACCTCAATATCAGCCCCCATCTTCCTCAATTCTTGGGTAAAGTTAAATCGGTTTTCATAAAGGGGATCATGAATTCTGCTTTTCCCTGTTGCCCGGGTTAAAAGAGGAATAATAGGAGGAAGCAAATCAGTTGGAAATCCAGGAAAAGGAAGAGCCTGGAGCCTAACCGCTTTTAATCTTGGGGATGGAAGGACCATCAGTGAATTGGATGACTCTCTTTTCATCTTCACCCCCACCTCTTTTAACTTGTCCAAAAATGAAAAAAGGTATTCAAAAACAACATTCTTTATCCTCACCTTTCCCCCGGTAATAGCCGAAGCAATAATAAATGTTCCTGCCTCCAGAACGTCCGGAATAATTCTATGGGAAGCGCCGTTTAATTTTTTCACTCCCTCAATCTGTAGACAATGGCTCCCTATCCCCTCAATTCTTGCCCCCATCTTTCTGAGAAATCTTGCTGTATCCTGAACCTGGGGTTCAGCCGCTGCTAGGTAAATCGTGGTTTTGCCCCGGGCTAAAGCAGAAGCCATCATTAATGTCTCGGTAGCGGTTACAGAAAACTCTTTCAAAAAAATTTCCTTTCCTTGTAATTCCCTCTTCCGCTTTACCCGATAAAAATTGTCCTCCCAAAAGAACTCGCCCCCCAGTTCCTTCAAGGCAAGAAGATGGGTGGTAATGGGCCTTAATCCAATTCTATCGCCTCCGGGCCGAGCAAACCTGAAATTCTTAAACCTGGCTAAAAGTGGGCCCAAGAGCAAAACCGAAACCCGGCTTTTTCCTATCTCTTCAAAATTGATTTTCGCCGGGTCAATATCTCTGTTGGTTATCCTTATCTTTCTTTTGCCCAGCCAGTCAATTTTTGAACCCATTCCCTGTAAAATCTTCAAAAGTCCCAAAATATCAGAAACCAAGGGTAAATTGTCAATAATGCACTCCTTTTCTGTAAGCAGGGTGGCTGCCAAAATGCTTCCGGCGGAATTTTTATATCCTTTTACCTCAAGTTCGCCCCTAAGGGGCTTTCCTCCTTTAATCACAAATTTTTGCTTGAGGGGAACCTTCATGTTTTTGTACTATAACACTCCTTGATAATTTCCTTGCTGAGGCATTCTTGTCGAGGTGGAGCATATCGCAGCCGAGCCCCAGAGAAAGATTGCGTTTCAGAAAAGGTATGGACGGCTCGGCGAGATATAGGAGCGCCCGGAAATAAATCTCTTTTTTACCTACTTACGGCGACTCCGTGCTCCCCGAGGCAAGATGCCTCAGCAAATTTATTACCAAAGTGCTTAGCAGATACACTATTCTATAAATATTCTATAAATCGTCAAAAACTACCGGCACCCTCTTTTTTACATCTTCTAAAAG
>CAZPZY010000011.1:0-16408 GCA_964591195.1 uncultured Candidatus Saccharibacteria bacterium | reverse complement strand
TAGCCGGACTGCTAATCGGTTCAATCCTTGTTTGGTTTTTTCTTGCCTGTTTTATTGGTCCTTCTGTTAATCCAATGATTAAGGTTTTGGGGATTGTTTCTCTTCTTCTTGCCGCTTGTTTTCTAGTGTATTGAAATTTTTTTCTGGCAGTGCTAAAATACAGTTGCTAATCACTTTTCTGACAGATCTGCTGAGGCGTCTTGCCTCGGGGAGCACAGAATCAGATATCCATTATTCGATTAACGAATTGCGAATTAACGAATTAGGAATTTTTCGAACCTAGATTTCCGTATACTTCCCTCAGCAAGGAAATTATCAAGAATTGTTACTCAAGTGGTTAGATAGTACAGCTAAAATAAATCGTTACTAATATGACAATCAAAAATATAATTCCTACAGTTATTGAGAGGACCCAATACGGAGAGAGGGCATACGACATTTATTCCCGGCTGCTTAGGGAAAGGATAATTTTTCTGGCTGGTCCAGTTACTGATCCCTTGGCAAACTCAATCATTGCCCAATTATTGCTTTTGTCTTCAAAAGACCCTAAAAAAGATATCCAGATTTATATCAATAGCCCCGGGGGGTCGGTAACAGCCGGGTTGGCAATATACGACACAATGCAGTATGTTAAGCCGGACATTTCAACGGTCTGCGTGGGAATGGCTGCTTCTATGGCTGCTACCATACTTGCTGCTGGAACAAAAGGAAAAAGATTTGCCCTGCCCAATTCTGAGATACTGCTTCATCAGGTAATGGGTGGAGTAAGCGGAGAGGCAGTGGAGATTGAAATTACAGCAAAGCAGATTATCAAAATAAAGGAACGGCTTAATAAAATTTTAGCAAAGCATACCGGCCAGCCCCTAAAGACCATAGAAAAGGATACTGACCGCGATTTTTATCTATCAGCCGAGGCAGCAAAGAAGTACGGAATTATTGACGAGGTGATTAAGACAAAGGGATGAGGCTTAATCTTTCTACCCCTATTGCCGACCTGCCCCGGGTTGGACCTCAATACCAAAAGAGGTTAAAGAGGTTGGGGATTAAAACTATTCGAGACCTTATTTTTCATTTTCCTCGTAGATACGAGGATTTTTCTGATATTATTCCTATTTCTCAGGCAGAGGCAGGAAAGAGCGGTTGTTTTTTGGGAAAAATTTTAGAGATTAAAAACAGCAAAACCTGGAGAAGAAAAATGACCATAACCCAGGCGGTGGTTTCCGACAGGACCGGGGCTATCAGGGTTGTCTGGTTTAATCAGCCCTACATTATCAATGTTTTAAAAGAAAAAGATATTGTCTGCTTGGTAGGAAAGGTAGCCCGAGCCAAAGAAGGGATTTATCTTTCCAGCCCTGCCTATGAAAAAATTTCCTCAAGAGGCAGAGGGTTTTCAAAAAGAGACCTGATTCATACAGCAAGGATTGTCCCGGTTTATCCCGAGACCGAAGGACTTTCTTCCCGTTGGCTGAGAATGCTTCTGATGCCCATTCTCAAAAACCTGAAAGACAAGATACCTGAGAGCATTCCAGAAAAGATAAGAAAAGAAAACAAACTCCTTCCCTTAAGGGAGGCAATCTGGCAGGTTCATTTTCCTGATTCACTTGAACTGGCAGAGAAGGCAAAGGAGAGATTTTCTTTTGAAGAGATTTTTTTTATTGAACTTCTGGTTTTGTCAGAAAGGCTAAAGATTAACAGGCAAAGGGCATTTCCCATACCAATAGACCTGAAACTCTGCCGGCAGTTTGTAGGTAAACTTCCTTTTCAATTAACCGACGCCCAAAAAAAAGCGGCCTGGCAGATATTAAAGGATATGGAAAGACCCCGGCCTATGAACCGGCTTTTGGAGGGGGATGTTGGTTCGGGTAAAACCGTTGTTGCCACCCTGGCTTTTTTGTCGGCAGTAAAGGCCGGCTTCCAAGCCGCTTTTCTTGTACCCACCGAGGTTTTGGCAAAGCAGCACTTTGCTAACGTCTCAGACCTTTTAGATGATTTCAAGGTGAAAATAGGTCTGCTTACCGGCAAGGAAGCCAGGATTAAAATCGGAAAAGAGGAGGTAAAAATCTCCCAGAGGAAAATTGTTGACAAGGCAAAGGAAGGGGAGATTGATTTGCTCATTGGCACCCATGCCCTTATTCAGGACAGGGTGAGGTTTAGGCGCCTGGCTTTTGTGGTAGTGGATGAACAGCATCGATTTGGGGTGGAACAGAGGGCGCGGCTCTGCCAGGGCAATGCCGGACAGGCAAAATTAATTCCCCATCTTTTATCAATGACCGCCACTCCTATTCCAAGAACCCTTGCCCTAACTGTCTACGGTGACCTTGACATTTCTATTATTGACCAGATGCCAAAAGGGAGAAAGAAGGTGATAACAGAAATTGTTTCTCCAAAAGAGAGGGAAAAGACCTACAATTTTATCAGAAAAAAGATAAAGGAGGGCAGGCAGGCATTTGTTATTTGCCCGAGAATAGAGCCAGTTGAAAATTCTCAAGGGGATATGAGCGAGAAGAGCAATCTAGGCTGGGCCGAGGTCAAGGCGGTCAAGGAAGAATATAAAAAACTATCTAAGGAGATTTTCCCCGACCTAAAGGTGGCACAACTTCACGGCAGAATGAAGCCCGAAGAAAAAGAGAAGATAATGGAGCAGTTTAGCCAGGGCAAAATTGACATATTGGTGTCTACCTCGGTTGTTGAGGTGGGAATTGATATTCCGAATGCCACCATAATGGTAATTGAGGGGGCGGAGCGTTTTGGTTTGGCTCAACTTTATCAGTTTCGGGGAAGGGTAGGGAGAGGAAGGCATCAGTCATATTGCTTTTTATTGACCAGTTCCTATTCAAGAAAGACCGCTTCCCGATTGAGGGCTTTGATTTCCTGCGAGAATGGATTTGAATTGGCGGAAGAAGACCTTAAAATTAGAGGACCAGGGGATTTCTTTGGCACAAGGCAATGGGGAGTTCCTGATCTGGCTATGTCTTCGTTTAAGGATATGTTTTTGGTTGAAAAGGCAAGAAACCTGGCTAAAGAGATTTTAGAAAAGGACCCGAAATTAAAGACCTACCCGGGTTTAGCCCAGCACCTCGCTCTCTTTAGAGAAAAGGTGCATATGGAGTAATTTGCTTGATAATTTGGTATTGGATTGCTAAAATAAGCAAAAGGTCGGACGAGTAGGTAGAAAAGCTCGAAAATGAGCAAAAAAATTATCTTCGTTATATCTTTTTTAGCCGTTTTTGGCTTGCTGTTTAATTTTGGCTTGCCAGATACGAAAGCAACGACTGCTATTGAACTTCAGAAATTGGTTGAACAACTTCAGAAGCAAATTGCTCAACTTCAGCAGCGGTTGAATGAAATTCAGGCCCAGCCGAAGGTTTGGTGTCATGATTTTAGGGTTGATTTGAAGTATGGGGATAAAGGTCCGGAAGTAGAAGCCCTTCAGACTGCTTTAAAGAAGGAAGGTTTTTACGGTTATCCTGCCGCTCAATCTACTGATCCTAAAGGAAGATTTGGGATTTATACCTCTTCGGCAGTGGTTGGTTTTCAAGAGAAATACAGAAAGGATATTTTAGCTCCTTTGGGGTTGAAATATGGCACAGGTGTCGTTGGCAAAACCACCAGAGCCAAATTAAATGAACTTTATGGGTGTAAACCAGTACAACCAATAAAACCAGTAAAGCCCTATATTAAAGTCCTCTCTCCCAACAGAGGAGAGAAGTGGGTGGTAGGCAGCGCTTATCAGATTAAATGGGATTACTCTGGACTTCCTGAAACAGAAATGGTCAGTATTCGGTGGCTAGATTTCGAAAATAATGATTCTTATACTATAGCGCAGGATTATCCAATAAAGAATAAATCATTAAGGTGGACACCTTCTAAAAAGTTTATAACCAATAAAGCTAAAATTGAAATTATTGTTGTAACTGAATCAGGGAAGCAATTTAAAGATGAGTCCGTTAATTATTTTAGCATTGCCCTTTCTCCCCCTTGTGACAGTTATGGAGATGTCAACGGAGATGGTTATATCACTGATGCTGATGTCAATATGTTGTTTGGTCTAATTGATAAAACTGTGAGTGATGAACAAAAAAGGAGAGGGGATGTAAATGGAAATGGCAGGTTAGATTTCGATGATACATTAAAATTGAACGAGTATCTTAATGGAAAGATTGATACTCTGCCGGTTTGTATTTCACTCTCGCCATGTGCTATAGATATATATGGCAAGATAATCGGAGAAAAGCCATGTTTGTGTAATGATAACTTATGCGACGGGAATTATTGTTGTAATGGAAGAACTTGTCAGACTTCGACTTGCGGTCCTTCTCAAATGAATTTGGCGGTGATTTTATTAACTGATATAAGTTTCTATCTGGTTGGTGATTCCTGTTCAGGTGGGGATTGTTGTGGAGTTTATGAACCAAATTATGAAACTCCGATTATAACTTTTGCCAATAATGAGAACTATAAAATGCTCAAACCAAGTGACCCATCGGTAAATGATTATTCTCAAAAAATGTTGATTAGACTTGAACTTGATCCCACTGAAGTTCAAGAGATAAAATCACAAATAAATAATTTTGTCTCAAAAGTAGCTGAAGACAGTGGAGGAGCAATAATCCTAAATGTTAGTTATGTCGAGTTGCCTTATCAAGAGATAACAATGTCTCGATGGGGTTGTAAATTTTGGATCGATCCAAATAATCTCAAACCTCTTTTGAGCGATCAAATTACAAAAGATACTGACTTTGTTCTAGTATTTAGCGATATTCATGATAGCAGTCAGAACGCTTGCATAGAAATGCTTCCTTTGTGTGGGGGTATGAGGGGAGCTGATTGGGATTTCTTTGGGGTAAGTTATAATTACATTCCAAAAACTAACTCTTGCGTATGGTATAATTGTGCTGAAATAAAAACAATCTATCATGAATGGTTGCACCAATTAGACTTTGCATTAGAAAAGATAACCGGAGTGCCAGACATATATCAAGATAATTTCCCTAAAAGCCTCTGTGGAAACGCTGACCCCGATTCCTATAAATGGTTTCCCAGTCCAGACTCTGCAGCTAAAGATCCTGATTTCTCTGCTTGTGTAAATTATTATGATAATTGGAGTGGTTATTGTGACTCAATAAAACCTATTGATTGTGATTATCAGTGGGATGCCCATTTACTTTCAAAACATTATAATCCTTCTATAAGCTTAATTGGCAATCACTGTAGAAATGGAAAACAAGATTTTAATGAAACCGGGGTAGATTGTGGAGGACACTGTAAGCCTTGCCCCAAGGAAGAAAAGTCCATCACCGTTATTTCTCCCAATGGTGGGGAGAAGTGGATAATGGGTAGGACATATGATATTACCTGGACTTCTCAAGGTGTTGATTGGGTAATGATTGTTCTTCAGGGACCCAGTTCTAGAACAATAACGGCTGAGACTTCTGCTTCTTCTGGGAAATATTCCTGGACCCTACCAACCGATCTTCAGCCAGGAGATACCTATAAAATTCTGATTGGAGATACCGCTACTTCACTAAGCGATGAAAGCGATGATTACTTCAGTATTATTGTTGAGCCAGATATTTCAGCCTCTTTCACTAAAACAGATTTTGAATATGATTCAAGTCAACTTCAAATTTTTGGCCAGGTTGCCAAAGATGGAGAAACTTATTATGCAAATTTAGATGGCAGTTCTGATCACACCTACACCACCTCTAAGAGATATTGTTCTTTTGATGGTGAATATCATTATTATCCCGATGCCTGGGATATAGAAAGAAAGTACATCTCTCCGAGCAAATACAAAATTCTGGTAAGAGGTAGTTCTGATTCAGATTGTGGCAAAGGTCAGCCTCAAAACACTGGTTGGATTAAACTGAATCCAGATTCTGGTTGGAAAATAACCGAGGTTGTAAAATGTAATGTCAGTTCAGACACTTATAGCTCTAACTACAAATTAATAGATACTTATTGTAAGGTTAATAAAAAGGAGGGGATCATAGAATGGCAGTCGGGTTCAACCTGTGGCGGCTGTTGTAGTTGTCCTGGCGGAGCAAGTGTTAATATTGAGGTTATTGTAGAAAAGGAAGTTACCTCTACTTCGGCAACCTCTACTTCAGCAGATGCTATATTGAAATCCGTAGGGAATCAGCTGGCTTCGATTTCTAAAGCAGTTTCCCAGCTGATGGAGAGAATAGCAGAGTTGACGAAGAAAAGATGAGGAGAGGTAGTGCTGGGAGAGATTTGGGATTGGTCTACAACCGCTCGGGTGTTTTGCCCGGGCGGTTGTATTAATAACACTTGACGTTGGGTATTGGGTTAGTATAAAATTTAGGTAAAAGGTCGGACAGGTAGAAAGGGTCGAGAATTTAGGATTCTCGGATAAGACAAACAATATGAGCAAAAAAATTATCTTCGTTATATCTTTTTTAGCCGTTGTTGGTTTGCTCTTTCTTTATGGGCGTAAAGAAAAGAAAGTCGTTTGTCCTACTCTTTGGGATCCGGTCTGTGGAGTTGATGGAAAAACTTATTCTAATGAATGCGTGGCTACAAAAATTGCCAAAGTAGAAATTGCTTATAAGGGAGAATGTAAAGAGGAAAAATTCATCACCGTTATTTCTCCCAATGGAGGAGAGAAGTGGGTAGTGGGGAAGAGTTATAGTATTAAATGGGAGTCGAAAGGAGTAAAAAAGGTGCATATTGAATTACTTTTGTTTGACGCTAACAAAAATCCAATCGGGGATTACATAAGTGGAGCATATGGCCAGATTATCGCAGATTCCATCGAAGACAAAGGATATTATGAGTGGACGATTTCTGAAGATATCATTAGACACGTCATGACGAAGCCCCATTACTTCAAGGTTTGGATTGACGGTGGTTTTACTCCAGAAGAAGGAATAAGGATTGCTGATTCCAGCGATAATTACTTCAGCATTGTTTCCGCTGAAGAAACCTGCCATACCTCTCCTCTCTGGTCCTGGGATTATTGCTCACCTAATTGTTCCTGTACCGAAGGAGAGGGTGACTGCGATACCGACGCTGATTGTCAAGCAGGATTATATTGTGCTCAGAATGTGGGGGCAAAGTATGGTCAGTCAAGTTCAATGGATGTTTGTGAGAAGAAACCCATCACCTTTCAATCTCCTGATAACACTCTTCGAGCACGAGTTATTTCTGTAGGTAAAACCAAAGAAAGTATAATTGAAATTTGGACAAATGAAGGCAAATTGCTTAAAAAGAAAGATTATACCTCAGAAGATGGAGAGCACGGTTTAGTGGTAGCCCAGGCAGAATGGACTCCTGATTCTCAGTTCTTTATTTATAGTATGTATAGTTCTGGGGGACATCAGCCTTGGTTTTCGAGAGTGTATTTTTATAGTAGATCCCACAACAAAATATATGACTTTAGTAAGGTGAGCGGGTTTACAGTGGCAAGCAGTAAATTTACAGTGAGAGCTCCTGATATAGTTACATTTACAGTTTATACTTCTATCGGAATGGGGCCGACCACTACAAAATCTTTCAAATTGGGAAACCTAGTGGTACCTTACATTAAGGTCCTTTCTCCCAATGGAGGAGAGAAATGGATAGCGGGGAACACTTACCAGATTAAATGGGAGTCTTCCGGAGTAGATAGAGTAGGGATTGATTTACGAGTTTATGATGAACGCGGAAATTTACTTGGTAAACCTTATGTAATTGTTGATGATGTTGAAGCTAAAATAGGAGTTTATAATTGGAATGTCCCTGCTGTTGCTGATATCGAGGCTTACTATACTGTGGGAAAAGCCGCTCCAAAATACCCTCCAGAGAAATACAAGATAGGAATAATGGCAATAAAAGGAGAATCTTTTGACGAGAGTGATAATTACTTCAGCATTGTTTCTGCTACAACCACTACCTCAACCTGCCATACCTCTCCTCTCTGGTCCTGGGATTATTGCTCACCTGATTGTCCTTGTGCCGAAGGAGAGGGTGACTGCGATACCGATGCTGACTGTCAAGCAGGATTATATTGTGCTCAGAATGTGGGGGCAAAGTATGGTCAGTCAAGTTCAATGGATGTTTGTGAGAAGAAGATAGAGAAAATTATGTATAAAACAAAATTCGATCTTGAACGTCTTCGGGGACTGTTATTAAGATCTGATGACGGAGGAAAAACCTGGAAGAAAATAAGGGAGCAATACAAAGGAGAAATTACTTATGCCGCTGACTCAAAAAATCCAAGAATTATTTATGCTGGAGATGTTAGTGGGAATTTAATGTCAGAATCTCTGGATATCGATCTGGTCAAATCTACTGATGGAGGAGAGACTTGGATTGATATTTCCAAAGGAATAATTACAGAAAAGTGCGGAGGAGGAACTTGTTCTCAATATGCCTGGGGAACTAATAAGACTATCAGGGGAATTGAGAAAATTCAACTTGATCCCTCTGACTCAAATATTGTGGAAGTAACTGTAAAAGTATTCCCCGATGAAAAGATAACCTTTCGATCCACTAATGGAGGAACAACTTGGACCAGAATAACACCTCTTTCTAGTATCACCGTTATTTCTCCCAACGGAGGAGAGAAGTGGGAAATTGGGAAGAGTTATACCATAAAATAGAAAAGTAAAGGAGTGAAAAAAGTGAACATTTTATTGATAGATTATCGAAATCCAGAATCTTGTTGGTTAAATGGTGTAGAAAAGGAAGATTTAATTTGCGAAGGAAGCGAACCACCATATTTATGTAGACCCAAACCTATTGATGCCAGTTTAGGCAGCTTTACGATTGAAAAATTATCACAAGTAAGATGCTACCTCGGAACACATCAAATGCCGCCAGTTGTGGATATTTCTCCAGGTACCCAACAATTTAAAATACAAATTGAATCTGCAGAGGATCCTCTAATTTTCGATCTTAGCGATAATTATTTCAGCATTGTTTCCGCTACAACCGCTACCTCAACAAGTGCTATATTGAAATCCGTAGGGAGTCAGCTGGCTTCGGTTTCTGAAGCAGTTTCTCAACTGATGGAAAGAGTAGCAGAGTTGACGAAGAAAAGATAAGGAAAGGTAGTGCTGGGAGAGATTTGGGATTGGTCTACAACTGCTCGGGTGCTTTGCCCGAGCGGTTGTATTAATAACACTTGACAGAGAGATAAAAAGTTTTTTAATGTTAAGGTAATAAAGGTCGATTTAAAAAATCATATAAAAAATATGGAAAGAAAATGGGACTATTATCCGCTTAAGAAGGAATTTCTTAGGGAAGAAGACCCTGAGGTTTTCCGAATTTCTCAGTTAGAAGACAAAAGGATAAAGGAGGGGATTGAGTTGATTGCCTCAGAGAATTATGTTTCTCCGGCTGTGCTTGAGGCAATGTCAACCCCTTTTACCAATAAATATGCCGAGGGACTGCCAGGAAAAAGGTATTATCCGGGAAATCAGTTTATTGACGAGATAGAGAGTTTGGCTATTGAAAGGGTAAAGAAGATTTTTCAGGCCGAGCATGCCAATGTTCAGCCGCTTTCTGGATGTCCGGCTAATATGGCTGTTTATTTTGGCTTGTTAAATTTAGGCGATACAGTTTTGGCTCAGGCATTAGACCAAGGGGGCCATCTCAGCCACGGCTCGCCGGTTAGTTTTTCCGGAAAATGGTATAACTTTGTCCATTACCATACAAATGAACAGGGCTGGATAGATATGGACGAGGTAGAAGAATTAGCAAAGAAACACCGGCCTAAGATAATATTGGCCGGATTTTCTGCTTATTCCCGCAATCTGGACTGGAAGAGATTTAGGGAAATAGCCGATGAGGTGGGCGCTATTGCAATGGCTGATATTGCTCACATTGCTGGGCTGATTGCTGGAAAGCAACTGGCAAATCCTGTGCCCATTTTTGATGTTGTTACCACTACCACCCATAAAACCCTCCGCGGTCCCCGGGGCGCAGTTATTATGTGTAAGGAAAAATATGCCAAGAAGATTGATAAGGCGGTCTTTCCCGGGATTCAGGGAGGTCCTCATGAGCATATAATTGCAGCAAAGGCAGTTGCTTTTGGGGAAAATCTAACCGAGGGATTTCAGAGATACGCCAAGAGGATAATTGAAAATGCCAGGGCGCTTGCTGCTGGTTTGATGAACCGAGGATTCAAAATTATTACCGGCGGAACTGATAATCACTGTATGCTGGTAGATTTAAGACCCAAGGGTATAACTGGAAAAGCAGCCCAGGATGCTCTGGAAAAAGCGGGCATATACGCGAATAAAAACCTTATTCCCTATGATCCCCAAAAGCCTACAATAACAAGTGGAATCCGTTTGGGCACTCCTGCTGTTACCACCCGAGGAATGAAGCCCCCTGATATGGAGAAAATAGCCGATTTCATTGACCGGGTTGTCCAGAATATTGAAAACGAGGAAAAGATAAAAGAAATCAGAGAAGAGGTAAGGGAATTTGCTTCCTCATTTCCTATTTTTACTTGGGACTGAATTCATCTTATCTTTTCAGTGGGCCAGAATCCCATATATTTGCCCAACATCAGCCGGGTCTGGGCTTCCAGTGCTGGCAGGGAACTAAAGAAAATCATTATTGCCGGCAGTAAAATCCAGGAAAAGGCGAAAAGCAGATATTTATATCTTCCATAATTTGGTGGTTTTGGCGGAAGGAGGATGATGCTTAAATAACAATTAAAGATAATTCCAAAGGTGGCAATGGTTAAAATGCGGCTGGTCATTATGGGTAGATTGTAGGAAAGCAGGGTTTGAGAAAATTTACTTCCGCCTAAAAAGATAGGCGCCCAAGATAGCAAAAAGATGATAAGTGAAGCGGTAGCCCAGGACCAGTGGCCCTCCAAGAGGTCAAATCCCAGAGATAATTTTTTAAGGAAAGGCACCTTCTTATTTTTTAGACAACCGAAGAGAAAATAGGGAATTTCTGCCACTCCATATGCCCATCTTCTTTGCTGGCGGTAGATATTGACCGCTGTTTTCAGGGTGCTTTTGGCGCAGTTGGCATCCATTGAGAGGGGATAAAACAGGGGCTGGACCCTGTAATTTCCGTCATAATTAAAGAAGCACTGCCAGAATATTCTTGAGTCGTCGGAGACGACATTTTTCTGCTTAAAGCCAACCTCAACCAATGCCTTAAAACTCATTGCATGGGAGGAGAATGTGATAAGTTTTTCAGGTCTTTCCTGATTCATTGTGTGCCAGAAGGTTGAGGAGAAGGCAAAGATGCGGGAGAAAGCCGGGGATTGCCAGATGTTGTTGATATAAAGGGGAATGGGTTGAAAACTGGTTCGGCAAGGCTCAGGAGAGGTAAGGTAGTGGTATGTGAGGCAGGAGAAGTATTGGGGGAAGACAACCGTGTCGGCGTCAAAAAAAGAGACAATTACATTTTCATAGGGAATTGAGAGGGGGTCTATAATTTTTTCTTTAGCGAATTTAGAAGCCCAGGCATCGTTTGAGCCATGGCCTGGTATTTCTCCTTCAAGGTCCTTGGGATGGCAGGTAAGAGAAAATTTGAAGAAATCCTTGCTAAACCTCTTTTTTAGGATGAGAACATTTTTTTCGGTTTCTTTGCCGGCTCGTTCTTCGTAAGACAAAACAATGATCATCCGGCTTTTTGGGTAGTCGCTTTTTTTAATAGAAGATATTGATGCCTCAAGAATCTCAAGGGGTTCTTTATAGACAGGGATGAGAACAAGGTGATAAATTTTTTGCCAGTTTTTAATACGCCTAAGTTTTTTAAGCCAGTTAATTTTCTCCCTCTTTCTCATTTTCTCATAGCCGGATTTTAGATAGAAAGAAAAGTAGGTTATTTTAACAAACCAATATACAACAAAGAGGATAATGAAAATGGCTGTCAGGGAGGGAGCCAGCCAGGAGAAGAGGATTATTGCTCCAAATGTTGACCAGGAGAGCAATCCGGGCAAGATTTCAAAAAGCCGGAAAAGTGCTCTCTCCCTTGGTTTTTTTAGGTCGTTTGCACGGGCGACTTTTAGATAGTATTTAGAAGACACAGTGCCGCCACGGAGAGTCGAACTCCGGTTTCGGGATTGAAAGCCCCGGGTCCTAACCACTAGACGATGGCGGCAGGCAGAATAGAAGTTTAAGGTGTAATTGCTAACCACCTTGGTAGCAAGTCTGCTGAGGCATCTTGCCTCGGGGAGCACGAAGTCGCCGTAAGTGGTAAAAAAGAATTTATTCCCAGGCGCTTCCAAAATCTGACCGAGCCTCACAAACCTTCTTCCAAAACGCAATCTTCCTCTGGGGCTCGGCTGCGATATGCTCCCCTTAGTCAAGATGCCTCAGCAGAGAAATTATCAAGAATTGAAGTGGTTAGATAATGCAGTTTAACAAAAAAGTTGAAAAAAATCAAATAAACTGATAGGATTAATAAGGCAAATTTATGAAAATGTCTAAAAAGCCGTACGAGCCGAAGGAGGTTGAGGAAAGAATTTACAAACTATGGGAAAGATCCGGTTTTTTTAATCCGGACAAACTTCCTGGAAAAAGGAGAAGGCCCTATTCCATTGTTCTTCCGCCGCCCAATGTTACCGGCTCACTTCATATGGGTCATGCCCTGAATGCTACTGTTCAGGATATTTTAATTCGCTGGCGTCGTCTTCAGGGATACAAGACGCTCTGGCTGCCGGGTACTGACCATGCCGGCATTGCTACCCAAAATGTAGTAGAAAAACAATTGAAAAAACAGGGAATAACCCGATTTGATTTGGGCAGAGAGGAATTTATTAAGAGGGTTTGGCAATGGAAGGAGAAATACGGAAATCTGATATTGGAGCAGTTTAAGAAATTGGGATGTTCCCTTGATTGGTCAAGAACCCGTTTTACCTTGGACAAGGGATATGTTGAGGCAGTGGAGAAAGCATTTTTTCATTACTATAAAAAGGGCTGGATATATCGGGGCAAGAGGGCAATCAACTGGTGTCCGAGATGCCAAACATCTCTTTCAGACCTGGAGATAGAATATAAGGAGAAAGAAGGCAGTTTGTGGTATATTAGATATCCCTTAACCGAGCAAGGCAGGTATATAGTTGTTGCTACTACCAGACCGGAAACAATGCTCGGCGATAGGGCAGTGGCAGTAAATCCCAAGGATAAAAGATATAAAGAATTGGTTGGCAAAAAGGCGATTCTCCCTTTGATTAATCAAGAGATTCCAATTATTGCCGACTCAATGGTGGATCCGGACTTTGGTACAGGAGCGGTAAAGGTTACCCCTGCCCACGATATGAAGGACTACGAGATGGGCATTAGGCACCGTCTGGAGATTTTTCAGGTTATTGACGAAAGAGGGAAGATGATAAATGTCCCTTCAGCATATCAGGGATTGACCGTTCTTGAGGCAAGAGAAAAGGTTGTTTCCGATCTTAAAAAACAGGGCTTTTTAGAAAGGTCTGAGTCATATATCCATCAGATTCCAAAATGCTACCGTTGCGGTACTACCATTGAAATTATTCCTTCTTTTCAGTGGTTTTTAAGAATGAAAGAACTTGCCAAAATGGCTGAGGAGGCAGTCAAGAAGGGGAAGGTAAGGTTTCATCCCAAGGCATTTGAGAAGCCCTATTTTAACTGGCTAAAGAATATCAAGGACTGGTGTATCTCAAGACAGATTTGGTGGGGACATCGCTTGCCGATTTGGCGCTGTCAAAAAGAAAAGAAATATTTTATCTCTCTAAAAAAGCCAAAAAGGTGTCCTGTTTGTGGAAGGTGTAAGCCAAAGCAATCAGAGGATGTTTTAGACACCTGGTTTTCTTCTGCTCTTTGGCCCTTTGCTGCCCTTGGTTGGCCCCAAAAATCAAAAAAAGCCAGAAGAGACCAGAAAAGATTTTATCCCACTGATGTTTTATCTACGGCAAGGGACATTATTAATCTCTGGGTGGCAAGAATGATTTTTTCGGGCAGGGAGTTTACCGGCAAGGTTCCTTTTTATGATGTTTATATTCATCCCACTGTTTTGACCCGCGAGGGAAAACGAATGTCAAAATCGCTGGGCACGGGCATTGACCCTCTCTTGTTGGTTGAAAAATACGGGGCTGACGCCACCCGTTTTGGCATTGCTTATCAGGTTATGGGCGGTCAGGATATCAGATTTGTTGAAGACAACATCATTATGGGCAAGAAGTTCTGCAACAAGATATGGAATGCGGCAAGATTTGTTCTGCTTCAACTTCCGAAAACAAAAAGACAGATACAACTTCCGAAATCAAGCAACCTAACCCCGGCTGACAAGAGAATCCTCAATCACCTTAAAAAAACGGCAAAATCTGTCGATAGGGATCTGAACAGTTTTCGTTTTGGCCAAGCAGCTCATAAACTCTATGATTTTTTCTGGCACGATTTTTGTGACATTTATATTGAACAATCAAAAAAACAACTTTCAAAAGAGGCCTCCTCTAAGAAAAGGAGAAGCCTTAATCAGAATGTCCTTGTTTATGTGCTTTTTAGTTGCCTAAAACTTCTTCATCCCTTTGTTCCCTTTATTACAGAGAAAATTTATCAAATGCTTCCCCTAAAAAACAAAAAAAGGTCTCTGATGGTGGAGAACTGGCCTGAATAGATGTCTTATTTCTTTTTTATTGTTTTGGGTTTTGCTCTTGGTCTTCTTCCCAGCATAATCTGGCTGCTTTTTTATCTTCCCGAGGATGTCCATCCTGAGCCCAAGCGCTTGGTTGTAAGGGTTTTCTTTTGGGGAATGCTGGCTGCCTTGCCTGCCATTTTTTTAGAAGGTATCACTAAGACCATCAAGGGAGGTTTTGGCTCTTCTCCTATTTTGGAAATATGCTATTGGTTTTTGGCAGTGGCTTTGGTTGAGGAATTATTGAAGTATCTGGTGGTCAGAGGAAAGATTTTGGAGAACCCGGAGTTTGACGAGCCGGTTGACGCTATGCTCTATATGGTAATTGCTGGGCTGGGGTTTGCCGCTTCGGAAAACATACTAATTTTTTTGTCCCAGGTTCTGTCGGCATTGGATTTAAGGGATGTTTTTGTCCTTCTGTTTTTCCGATTTTTTTCCGCCACCTTTCTTCATGCCGTGGCTTCAGCCACGGTGGGATATTTTTTGGCTCTCTCTTTTTTTGCCAAAAAAAAGAAGCCCTCGCTTGTTGTTTTGGGCTTGGGCATTAGCACCCTCTTGCACGGTTTCTACGATTTTTCTATAATAGGACTGAAAGAGGGGTTTGAGGCATCGCTTCCCTTAATATATTTAACTGAGATTGCTTTGGTAATTCTTCTGGGAATTGCGGTGTGGGGACTTTTTGTTTTATTGGGATTTAGAAAATTAAGAAAAATGAAGACCTGATATTGTATCTTGAATTTAAGATATGTTGTCTTTTTTTAGAAAATCTAAAGGTAAGACAAAGTCGGAAGAGCCGCACAAAGAAAGGCCCTCCTCTCCATCCCTAAGAAATTTGGAATCGGACGAGGGAGAACTGGCTGTTGATTTGTATCACAATAAGAATGATTTGTTTGTCAGGTCGGCAATTGCCGGAATAAAGCCAGAGGACCTGGAGATTTCAATTGAAAACGATATAATTGCCATAAGCGGAGAGAGGAAAGAGCCAAAAGAGGAAAATGTAGAGTATCTTTCCCGTGAGTGTTATTTTGGCCGCTTCTCAAGAAGAATTATTTCTCCTTTTGAGATTGATGGTTCCCGGGCAAAGGCGACAATGAAAGATGGGATACTGGTTATCAGAATACCTAAGATTGAAAGAAGCAAGGTAAAATTGGAGGTTAAGGATACTCCCTAATGGGCGAGTAGCTCAGTGGCAGAGCGTCGCATTTACACTGCGAAGGCCGCAGGTTCAAGTCCTGCCTCGCCCAACTTGAGCCGCTGAAGGCGGAAGGTGCCGATACCTGAGTAAGCCAAGATTGAAGTTTCTTTCCTGTCTCTCTTTGAGGAAGAGAATTAAGGGAGTTGCCTCTCAAAGATGTGTGAGGTCAGACCTTACAATTTTCAGTTTTTCAAGCCCACAACTGGATTGGTTTATGTTACTGTAGCAGGTTTGCGGTTGCAGTGGCTTTGAGGCCGGGAGGGGATTCGCACCCCTGTAAACGGTTTTGCAGACCGTTTCCTAACTTCTCGGACACCCGGCCATAATCGTTGGCTTAATTCTTCTGCTTACCTTGCTTGGGGCTTTTTTCATTTTTGACCATCTCTAAAATTTCTTCTATTTTTCCAGCCCTTTCTGTTTCTTTTTCCTCCCAGAAGCCGATTTTTGGGACAAATTTCATCTTCAGGCGTTTATTAAGTTTTTGCTGGAGATAGTAAATTTCTTTGTTTACAATTTTCAAGGTATTGGCGGTTTGAGATTTCGGCAGGCAACTGATAAAAACCTTGGCATGATTGAGGTCAGAGGAGGTCTCAACTCGGGTTAGTGTTGCCAGCGTGTCTTTTGGAAATTCAA
>CAZPZY010000010.1:0-16561 GCA_964591195.1 uncultured Candidatus Saccharibacteria bacterium | reverse complement strand
CATCCTTCTTATATCTTCAGGTAATCTTTCAAAAATAGGTAGGGCTTTTTCTCCAGATTCGCCAAGCAATTTAATGGCTACTTTTTTGATACCCAGATTTCCCACATATCTTCCATTCAGAATATATCCTTCTTTCAGAGTGTTTTTAATAATTGAAAAGGCCCTTTCTTTATCTATCTTCGTCAAAATTCTAATTTTACTCTCAAAAATGTCTTCCTTGATAGCAAAGTAATCTTCTTTATTTTCCATTCTTTCTAAAATAGAGAGGGTTTTTTCAGCAGAATCTCTTGAAAATTCTTTTACTTTTGAAACCAACTCTACTCCTATTCTTTTTTCTACAAAGTCCTCACTTTCTAACAATCCTAAAACCTTTTCCTCCTTTATTTTTTCTGGATGATAAATCATTTCTAAGGCATCTTTTCTTCTCTCATTTAAAGGAAATGAAAATGTTAAAGGAGGTTCTTTTATTTCTCTTGCTATCTCCCTTTGCTCTTTTTTTTGTAAAATTCTGGGTCTTTCCCTAAAATTTCTCATTGTTTAATCTCCCAAAATAAGTCCTCAAGGTGAATATTTTCCATTTTGCCTTCCTCTTTACTTCTTTGGCTTTTTTGGCTTCTTTTAATTTCTCATTTGTCTCTTTAATTTCTTCAGAAGTGTGATTAAGATGCCAAGTCCCTAAAAAGTCCTACACGGCTCTAAACTTTTAAGTAATGTTAAAAAAATTCTCTCTTTAAGTCAACCAATTTAACCAATTAACGAATTACAAATTAAATTCTCAAAGGTTGCAGGCTCTCGTTCTTTGGAGGTTTTTTAATTCTGGGAGAGTAGGAGAGGGAGTTTGAGTTGACAGATAGGCCCATTAAGGCAAAGAGCATTCTTCTTTAGAACCCGATGCGGTATTTGGCGTGGGGGGAAATCAAGTCCAGTAGCAGTGCCCCTTGTTTTCTTAAATGGGAATTGGTATTCTTACTAAAAGATTGATGCTGTTATTATCATAAAATAAATTTATGTCCAAGAAAAAGGCTGTTATTTTTGATTTAGAGGGAGTAATTAGCGATACCCAAAGACTTCATTTTGAAGTAGATGTTGAGGTATTGAAAAGGAAAGGGATAGATTTCTCTTTTGAGGAACCCTCCTTAAAAGAGATTTGCGAGATTTGACCTACGATGCTAAACAGCCAGACAAGGCGGAATTAGACCTTGTTTTGTTTTTGAGAAGGGATATAATGAGAAAAACAGAAAATTCTGATAGGTGAGAGGCAGAACCCCTGCCAGAATTGCAATGGGCACAAAGCAACAGGTTTTAATAATTGGCGGAGGGACGGTGTTTGAAAAATATGAGGACTATTTGGATTACCTGCGTCACTACAAGATTGAGGACTTAAAAGACCTGAAATACCGCGATTGGAAGAGGAATTTAGAAGATAGTTTGGACAATGGATTTGAGGTGATTTATCCGAGTTTTCCCTGTAAGAGAAACGCTAAATATTTAGAATGGAAGATTTGGCTGGAAAAATTTTTTCCATTTTTAAGAGATAACATCATTCTAATTGGTCATTCTTTAGGCGGTGCTTTCTGGCTGAGATATTTGGCTGAAAACGCCTTCCCTGTGAAAATCGCCCAACTTCATTTGGTCGCCGCTCCTTTAAGCGGAGACGAAGAATTTTTGGGAGATTTTACCCCTCCAAAGGATTTGAGCAGGATTGGCAAATTAGCCAAAGAGATTTATCTTTATTATTCTCAAGACGACCCTGTGGTGAGTTTTTCTAATCTAAAAGAAATTTCCTCTAAACTGCCCCGCGCTGAGATAGTTGTCCTGAAGGGATATGGACATTTCAGGGTTGAGCAATTTCCAGAACTTTTAGGTCGATTAAAAAAAACAAATTAGGAAGGGAAAAGAAGGAATCTTCTGATTTGTAAAAATAGGGCGGCGATGGTTTATGAAAAAGAAAAAAATTTTGACCAAGATTGAAAGCAGGGTTGGTTGGTGGTCAAAAAGGTTTGGTCCCGGTTTAATTACCGGTGCGGCAGACGATGACCCCTCCGGGATAGTCACCTACTCAAATTTAGGGGCAAAATTCCGCTATGCTCTTTTGTGGATGGCTTTTTATATCTATCCTCTGATGGTGACTGTTCAAGAAATCTGCGCCAGGGTAGGCTGGGTAACCGGCCGAGGTCTATCAGACATAATTAAAAGCAGATTTCCTAAATGGATTTATTTTCCATTAATCTTTGCCTTTGTTGGAGTGAATATTATAAATATCGGAGCCGATTTGTTAGCAATGTCAGATGTCAGTCATTTGTTTTTATCAATTCCCCGAGATTTTTTAATGATTTTTTTTGCTCTGATTATCATTGGTTTAGAGGTTTTTTTGAGTTATAAGACCTATGCTAAATTCTTAAAATTTTCCTGTCTATTTTTGTTGGCTTATCCCATCTCAGCAGTTCTTGCCCATCCCGAATGGGGTCAGGTTTTAAAATCGTTATTTCTTCCTTGTTTTTCTTTGAAAGGAGAATACCTTTTGGGAATGATTGCTTTTTTCGGGACAACAATTTCTCCTTATTTGTTTTTCTGGCAGTCAAACGAGGAGATAGAAGAGGAAATAGAGAAGAAGAAAATAGGGAAATTTGGCCAGAAGCCAAAGAGGGTAACCAAAAAGGAGATAAGAAAAATCAGTTTGGATACCAGAATAGGGATGATGATTTCGGAACTAATAACTATTTTTGTTATTGTTGCTGCCAGCCGGGTTCTTTTTGAGGCCGGGATAAAAAACATTGAAACGGCCGGTCAGGCCGCCTTGGTTTTGACTCCTTTAATGGGAAAATATGCCAGTTTGTTGTTCAGTTTGGGAATTGTTGGAACCGGGCTTTTGGCTGTTCCGGTTTTAGCCGGGGCCTCTGCCTATGCCTTGAGTGAGGCATTTAATCAAAAAGAGGGCCTCTATCTGAAGTTTAGGGAGGCAAAAACATTTTATTTGATTATAGTTTTTTCAATTTTAGCCGGGGTCTTTGCTCATTATCTTAAGATTCCTTCAATGGTTCTTTTGTATTGGACAGCCATAATTTCTGGTTTTGCCACTCCATTTATTTTAATCTGCTTAATGAAAATTAGTAATGATAAAGGTTTAATGGGACAATATACCAATTCAAAATTATCTAACTTTTTTGGCTGGTTAACGGTTATATTAATGTTTCTGGCAATCGGAGGATTTTTGTTTTTAGGATAAATAATATACTCAATTTTGCTAACCAATTTGGTAACGAAATTACCGGGAGTTGTTGCTAAATTGGCTAGACAGCATTACTTAATGAACATAAAGAGATACATTAGGAGATTAAAGACACTAGTTGAATTTGAGAGAAGGGCTGAGATTGAGGCGATGAAAAGGGAAATTGCTTTGCTTTCCGGCAAAGAAAGAGAAGAAAGGAGGCGGGCAATTTTGGGTTTGCGCGGCTATCCTCAGGGAAAGGAATTTGGCTATCTCTTGGTTAGGTTTTCAAGAGAGAAGGTAATTGACACAGAAATTGGCGTGGGAGACCTGGTGGTAATAAGCAGAGGACAGCCATTAAAGAGCCGCTTTTTTGGGGTAGTAACCGAAAGGGGAAAAAGATATATTGTTGTTGCAGTAGACAACCTGCCTTCCTGGGCATTGAGGATGGTTAGAATTGACCTTTTTGCCAATGAGATTACTTTCAAGCGGATGATAGCAACGCTGGATAATCTGACCGATAAAGGAGTAAGGGTTTTGCGTTTTGCATTAGGTCAGAAAGAGCCGAAAGAGCCAAAAAGCGTTTCTTTTGAAAAAATTGACAACAAGTTAAATAAGATTCAAGAAAAGGCAGTAGGTCTTGCTTTGGGAACCAGGGACTTTCTTTTAATTCATGGGCCTTTTGGCACGGGCAAAAGCAGAACATTGGCTGAGATTGCCCTTCAGTTTGCCAGGCAGGGCAAAAAGGTTCTGGCCACCGCGGAAACCAATGTTGCCTTAGATAATCTTGTTGCCCGACTGTTTGGCAGGGCGCGAATTGTGAGATTGGGGCACCCTTCTCGAATTTCCAATGACCTTATAAAGGCCTCCCTTTTTTGGCAGGTGGAAAATTTTCATCGCTACCGGATAGTTAAAAATTTTAGAAATATAATTGATAAACTGATAGGAAAAAGGAACGAATTTCAGAAACCAATCCCTTCCTTAAAAAGAGGACTTTCTGACAAAAAAATTTTAGCACTGGCCAGAAGTGGACAAACGAAAAGGGGAGTGGGGTATCAAACAATAAGGTCAATGGCGGAATGGATAAAGATTCAAACAGAGATTAAGGAGATGATAAAAGAAAGCAAGGTGATAGAAGAGGAAATAGGGCAGGAGATAATAAATCTCTCGGAAATAATTTTGACCACCAACTCTTCCGCCGCCTTGGAATTTATTGAAGGTGTGGAATTTGATGTTGCTATAGTGGATGAAGCCACTCAGGCAACAATTCCTAGTATTTTAATTCCTTTGAACAAAGCAAAGCGTTTTATTCTCGCAGGAGACCATAGACAGCTTCCCCCTACCGTTTTATCCGAGAAAGCCCGGGAATTATCTTTGAGTTTGTTTGAAAAACTGATTACCAATTTTCCCCAAAATTCAATTCTTTTGAATATTCAATATAGAATGGCGGAAAAATTGATGGATTTTCCAAACAGGGAATTTTATCGGGGAAAATTAAAGACGGATGACTCCGTTAAAAAAATTGGTTTGGACGATTTGGTAATTAAGAAGAAGAAATTCGGGAATTTGTGGGATGATATTTTGGCTTCGGAAAAGCCAATTTGCTTTTTGGATACCTCTTCTTCCAAAAGAAAAGGGGAGGTTCGAAGACCCGGTTCTTTTTCAAAAGAGAATCCTTTTGAAGTGAAATTGGTAAGGGAGGTATTGGATAAACTTTTAGAGATTGGGATTAAAAAAGAAGACCTAGGGGTAATTACACCCTACAAGAATCAGGCTCAGGCGCTGAGAGGGACACTGGAAGAAGGCATTGAGATTGATACGGTAGACGGCTATCAGGGAAGAGAAAAAGAGGTGATTGTAATTTCTTTTGTCAGGAGCAGCAAGGAAAAGGAATTGGGGTTTTTGACCGATTTAAGACGGCTGAACACCGCCTTGACAAGAGCGAAAAGAAAATTGATATGCATTGGAGACAAAAAGACGCTTGCCGCTCACCCCGTTTATGCTCGCCTTTTGGATTTTATCAAAAAAGAAGGAGGTCTTTTTTCTATTGACGAAGTTTGAAATTGA
Organism: uncultured Candidatus Saccharibacteria bacterium; assembly: GCA_964591195.1. GTDB lineage: Bacteria > Patescibacteriota > Minisyncoccia > Minisyncoccales > JAGGSE01 > JAGGSE01. The sequence continues at coordinate 11,286 of CAZPZY010000010.1, read as the reverse complement.
CAACCAGATAGCCGACGCCAAAAGGACCCTCGTAAGATAATATCTCTGGCTGCCAGTTGATGCCTGAACCTTCTAAAATTCCCAACAAAAAGCAAAAAGACCTTAGGCCGCATTCCCCAGCCTGGGGATACAGGTTGTCTAAGCGGAAGATTCTTTTAATATCCTTTTTCTTTAATAGTTCAATAAACTCTTTATCATATTTTGGCCCATCGGGATGAAAGCCGTAGGGACCGTCTTCCTTTAAACAATGAGACATATCGCCGCTTGCGATAAGAGCGATTTTTTGTTTTAGGTCTTTGATTTTCAGGTTGTAGATTTCTCTTCCTTTCTCAAAATAAATTTCGGGCTCATCTACACCCATTAGATATCTTTCAATTTCTCCCTTGAAGTCTTTTGCCAAAAAGTATAGAGGAACATTAAATCCCCAGTCAGGATGAGGAGAGGAGATGATGATTAAATCAGGATTTTCTTTCTTTAGTTTCTCTCCCAATTTTTCTAAAGAAGAAATTGTATTTTTAACCCTCGCTCTATCTTCCGGAGAGCCAACATTAGGTAGGAGTATTGGTGGATGGGGAGAAAAACAGGCAAAAGAAATCATAATTACTCGATTATGTTAAGAGTTTCTCCGCATTTGGGACAGTGGCCGTTTTTGTCATAGCGATGGATAATATAGCCGGTTCGGTCAATACAGAGGGCATTGCATCTTGGACAGAAGGTGTCTTCTGAGGGCAAGCCAGGCGCATTGCCGGTATAAACATATTTTAAGCCGATTTTTTTCCCTATCTGCCAGGCCCTTTTTATGGTTTCTATTGGTGTATCTGGGGTGTTTTGGAGTTTCCAAGAAATGCTGCCTGAAAAGCGGGAAATATGCCAAGGAGTTTCTGTTCCTAATTCATTTTTGATAAAATTGGCGATTTTCTGAAGAATTTCCTTACTGTCGTTTAAGGTAGGAATAACCAGGGTTGTAATTTCTAGCCAAATTCCTTTTTCCTTTATTCTTTTTAGGGTTTCTAAAACCGGCTCAAGTCTGCCCCCGCAGTATTTTCGATAAAATTCATCAGTAAAGCCCTTTAGGTCAATATTTGCTGCATCAAGGTAAGGAGAAATTAAATCAAACAGTTCCTTTGACCAGAACCCGTTAGAAACCCAGCAGTTCTTAATCCCTTGTTCCTTTGCTAATCTCATCGTATCCAGGGCATATTCTGAAAAAACAGTGGGAGAGGTATAGGTATAAGAGATGCTTGGCAGATTATTTTTTTTGGCGATTCTTACAATTTCTTCCGGGGGCAGGTCTTCCCCTTTAATTTTTCCTGTTAGAGAAGGCATTTGGGAGATGTCCCAGTTTTGGCAAGAGTGGCATTTGAAGTTACATCCGACAGTGGCGATTGAGAGGGAATAACTTCCCGGCAAAAAGTGAAAAAGTGGCTTTTTCTCAATAGGGTCAATATTGACAGCAATGGCTTTTCCATAATTTAAGGCGTACAACTTACCATCAATGTTTTCTCGAACCCCGCAGATACCTCGCTTGCCTGGAGGAATAACGCAGTAGTGGGCGCAGTTTTGACACTGAACGCTTTTATCAGATAGTTTTTTATACAATAATGCCTCTTTCATATTTGCAGGCTTGACAGAATTGTCTGCTTTTTATGATAATATTTTATCACTTTTTAAAAAAAAGAAAATAAGCCGTGCAGACAAAAGCAGTTTACAATTTTTTATAAGTTTGCTATTTTATAGTTATTAATTTTCTTTAAAAAAATCAGATGAAAAAAGTTATCTTTACCGACCTTGATGGAACCCTGCTTGACCCTGTTACATATTCCTATCAACCAGCCCTGCCTGTGGTTAGAGAGCTGAAGAAGAAAGGGGTTCCTATAATTTTCTGCACTGCTAAAACCAGGGCAGAAAACGAGTACTATCAAAGCAAACTTAAAATCAAGGACCCTTTTATTGCCGAGAACGGCGGGGCTATTTATATTCCCAAAAATTATTTTTCTTTTTCTTTTCCTTTTCAGAGGTCTGATTCGCGGTATTTTATTATTGAACTTGGCGTTGACTATAAAAAACTTAGGTCAACCCTTCAGAAAATCAGAGAAAAAACCGGATTCAAGATAATAGGCTTTGGAGATATGACCATTAAGCAGGTAGCCGAAGACAGCGGACTTCCGATTAGGCTGGCTAAATTGGCAAAGATGAAGGAATACAACGAAAGTTTCAAATTCCTTGAAGGACCAGAGAAAAAAAGCATTCTTTGCAAAATGGCAGATGAAGCCGGGCTTAAGATAATTTTTGGGGGTAGATATTTTAACATTATTGGAAAGAATAATGGCAAGGGAAGGGCAGTTAAAATTTTAACTGGTCTTTTTAAAAAAGAGTTCGGTAGGGTGCAAACCATTGGGATAGGCGATAATTTAAATGATGTTTCAATGCTGAAAGCGGTAGATATACCTATATTGCTCGGCAAAAACAACAGATGGACTCATAAGGGGAAAAACCTTCCTTTACGGAGGATAAAAGAAAGGGGGCCTGATGGCTGGGTGAAGGCAATGAGAAAACTTATCCTAAAGAATTTCAATGAAAAAAACTAAAAATACCTATACAATTTATTTGGTGCCGCACACCCATTACGATGCGGTTTGGGTCTTTACCAAAGAGGATTATTTTTATATCAATATCAACCTCATCTTAAAAAGGGCCGTAGAACTTATTGAAAAAACTGATTTCAGATTTCTTATTGAGCAAACCTATTTATTAGAAAGAATAGAAAAAACCAATCCTGTTTTATTTTCTAAAATCAAGAGACTTGTCAAGGAGGGAAAAATAGAAATTGCTGACGGAGAGTATCTAATGGCAGATACCATGCTGCCTTACGGAGAGACCCTAATTAGGGAGATTTTTTTTGGCAAAAGGTATATAAAAGAAAGGTTTGGAATAGAAGTGCCGGTGATGTGGGGCGCTGATAGTTTTGGATACAATGCCCAGTGCCCTCAGATTTATAAAAAATCTGGGTATAAATACTTTGCCTTTAGAAGGGGAGCGGGCAAAGACAGACCTTCCGAATTTTGGTGGCAGGGTTTGGACGGGACAAAGATTATTTCGCATTGGATGCCCAAGGGGTACCGTGCCGGATTAGATATTGATAAGATAGAAGAAAATTTTCAATTTTTGAAAGAACTGTCAGCCACCTCCAATATTCTAATGCCTGCCGGCAGCGGGGTGACTATGCCCCAACCTGAGATTATTGAATTTGTTAAGAAATGGAATAAGACGCATCAAAATGTAAAAATAAAATTTGCCAGTTCCCTTGATTTTTTTAGACAGGTAGAAAAACAATCAAAATATTTAAAAACATATAAAGGCGAACTCTATTCCGGCAGGTTTTCAAAGGTATTTCCAAATACTGCCTCTTCCAGAATCTGGATTAAACAGGGGTTAAGGGACTCCGAAAATCTGATGCTGATTACTGAAAGATGGTTGGCAATTGCCTGGATTTCTAATTTGGTCAATTATTATCCCCAGAGGGAACTTAACCTTTATTGGAAAAAAATTTTATTTACGGCTTTTCATGACGTTGCTCCCGGTACCGGCATAGACGCCTGCTATAAAGAGGTAAGGCGGGCATTTAATTTTCTTAAATCTAAACTCCTTGTTCATCTTTACAGTTCATTGTCAACATTTTCCCGAAACCTGAAAGAACAAGCGGATGTTTGCGTTTTTAATTCCTTGTCCTGGCCGGTAAAAGATTGGACAGAGGCGGAGTTAAATTTTAAAAAAGGAGAAATCAAAGCTATTAGGGGATTAAGAAGCGGCAAGGAAGAAATAGAATTAGAAGTGGAGGTTTTAGAATCTGTTAGATATTCCGATTCTTCTATCAAAAAGGCGAGGATTGGCTTTATTGCTTCTGTTCCTGCTTTGGGATATAAAACATATGAAATTTTGCAAAGACCTCCGAAAACAGGTGCCAAAAATCCTCTGAGGGTTAATGGAGAGACCGTAGAGAATAGGTTTTTTAAGGCAAAACTTGACCGTGCTTCTGGCTTGATTGATATTTTTTACAATAAAAAATGGCTGGCAAAAGCAAACGAAATAGTTCTGGAGGAGGAAACCGGAGACCTTTATTATCATCAGGAAAATATAGGCAAATTCTTAAAAACAGAACAGGGGCAGGGCGTGAAATATGGAAGTTTTAGGATAGAGAGAATTAAAAGCAAAAAAACCTCTTTAAGGCAGATATTTGAAATTGATGCAGGTTATTATTCTTTGAGATGGCCATATCGTTTAACAGAGAAATTAAAACCTCTTTTGTGGAGACATAAATATATTTCCTTTCGCAAAAAAATAATTATTTACAGAGACCTGGACCGAATTGATTTTGTTACCCAGATTAAAAACCGGCATCCCCAGATTAGGATAAGGGTAAGATTTTCCACTGATATTTCTTCCTCAAGATATGAATGCGGTTCTCAGTTTGGCAGGGTTAAAAGGCCTGTTAACCAATATTATTCAGGGTCTAATAAATGGAAGGAAAAACCTAACGGAATATATCCCAGTATAAATTGGATAGATTATTCCGATAAAGAAAGAGGACTGACTGTTCTGAATAAGGGAATTCCGGCAAACGAGATAAGAGATAAGGATATTTATCTGACTCTATTGCGTAGCGTAAACAAGGTGTCTGACGGGAGAGGAGGACCTGTAATTCCTGTTTTTGACGCTGCCGAATTCAAAGATTATACCTTTAACTACTCTGTCCTTCCGCACGGGAAAAAAGATAAAAAATATAGCCCTTTTAAATCCGGATTTGAATTCAATCAAGGATTGATAGCCGTTCCTGTTTCTTTTAAAAAATCTTCCAAGAACAAATCTTGTCTTTTTCCTTCTCAGTTCTCCTTTGTGGAAATAAAACCGGATTCGCTGGTTTTAACATCTTTTAAGAAGGTTGATGGTCAGGAGGCGGTGATTTTAAGATTTTTTGAGTCCAAGGGAGAAAGAACAGCGGCTGAAATAAATTTGTTCAAGGAGCCAAGAAAAGCGGAAATAACCAACCTATTGGAAGAGACAGAGAAAGACATAGATTTTGAGGGTAAGAAAATAAAACTTAAAGTTGGCCCTTTTGAAATTGTCAGTTTAAAGTTGTATTTCTAATTAAGGAATCTTTTGCTAATGACCTAAAATGAAACACCGAATTTTCATTGCCATCAACCTACCAGAGGATATTAAAGAGAATCTTATTTCCTATCAGAAAAAAATTGATGGGCTTTTTGCTTTTGATTGGGATGAGGCATCTTTTGTCAAGCCAATTCGTTGGACAAAAAAGGAAAATTTCCACATTACCTTGGTTTTCTTGGGTTATATTAGAGAAGAAGGGCTTTTGGACCTTTTTAGAATTGTTAAAGAAACCGCTTCAAGAAACAAATCATTTGAGGTCTACTTAAATAAAATTTGCTATGCCCCTCCCAAGAAAATGCCTCCTAGGATGGTTTGGGCAATAGGGGAGAGGTCTTCTGAGTTTACCGCTTTAAGAGATGATTTAGAAAGGTCCTTAGCCGCTTCTGAAAAGGTGCCTTTTGTCCCGGAGAATCGGGCTTTTTCACCCCATATTACCTTGGGGAGAATTAGAGGATGGCAGTGGCGGCAGATTGAGCCGGAGGAAAGACCGAATATCTCAGAAGACATTTCTCTGAGTTTCCGGGTGAATTCTGTTGAGATAATGGAAAGCCGACTGAAAAGAAAGGGACCGGAATATACAGTGCTGAAAAGTTATCCACTTTCTGACCGAGATTAGGTAGAATATCCAATTTCCAATGACCAAAATTCAAAACCAAATCAAAATCAAAAATCAAAAATCAAAATGCAAAATGAAAAAGAAAAAAAATCAAAGAGAATTCTTTTTGCATTTTAATCTTTCATTTTGATTTTTGATTTTTGCATTTTGCATTAAAATTTGAGCATTTGAACATTCGAATTTGTTTCGGATTTCGATATTCGAAATTCGGATTTATCTGAGTTATAAGATTTGGGATTTGGATTTTGAAAAGGGAATAAAATTATGGATTTAAAGATTGACAAGAAGATATTTAGGGCTTACGATGTTCGGGGAATTTATCCTCACCAAATTAACAAGAAAACGGCATATTTTCTAGGTCGTGCCTTCGGCAGGTTTTTGGGTCCTCAAAAGGCAGATGTTGCCTTAGGCAGAGACAATCGTCTTTCCTCGCCGGTTTTATTTAGGGCAGTTAAAAAGGGTCTGCTTCAAGAGGGGATAAGGGTTTTTGATATTGGTCTTTCTACCACCCCTATTCTTTATTTCTCGGTGGCTCATTTTGGATATGATGGAGGGATTGAGGTTACTGCCAGTCATTTGTCTGGAGAGTGGAACGGCTTTAAATTGGTAGGCAAAGGGGCTTTTCCCATTGGTCAGAAAAGTGGACTGAAGGAAATACAGCAACTTATTGAAAAAATAAAACCATCAAGAAAAAAGGGAAAAGTGATTAAAAAGAAGGTCCTTCAAGAGTATATTAAATTTAATTTTGAGGACCTTAATTTGGAACTGCTTAAGCCCCTAAGGGTGGTAATTGATACCGGAAATAGCGTTCCCGGCATTTTGATTCCCTTTTTGAAGAAAAATCTGCCCATTATTAAAATTTTCTCCTTATTTGAAAAATTAGATGGCAATTTTCCCAATCACGGCACTGACCCTTTAATAGAGGAAAATATTGCTTCTCTTAAGGCAGAGGTTAAGGAAAAGAAAGCCGCTTTTGGGGTGGCTTTTGATGGAGATGGAGATAGAATTGTTTTTGTGGACGAGAAGGGAAAGAGGGTTCCGGGAGACCTGATTTTGGCTTTGGTGGGTCAGGACATTTTAGAAGAATACCCAGGAGCCAGAATTTTATATGATATTCGTTCCAGCAATGCTGTCAGGGAAGTTATAAAAAATGCAGGGGGGATACCGATAATAAGCCGTATTGGTCATTCCTTTATAAAGGCAAAGATGAGAAAAGAAGATATTCTTTTTGGCGGTGAGTTTTCCGGTCACTATTATTCAAAAAGGCATTATTTTTGCGAAGCCCCTATTTTTGTCTTGTTGAAGGTCTTGGAGATTGTTTCAAAAAAGGGCACTTCCCTTTCTCAGTTGATAAAACCCTTTAAGAGATATTTTCATTCTGGGGAGATTAACTTTCCTGTTAAAAATAAGGAAAAGGTTTTGGCTGTTTTTGAGAAAAAATATAAAAAGGGAAGGATTTCCCGTTTAGATGGCTTGAGGGTGGATTTTAATAACTGGTGGTTCCTTTTAAGACCATCCAATACAGAACCGCTTTTGCGTCTTGTGATAGAGGCAAAGACGAGAGAACTCTTTCAGAAAAAAAAGAAGGAACTGGTTAGTTTAATAAGACAAACAGAAAGGTCAAATTAGAATTTCTCTTCAAATTCCTCTTTGTCAACAATAGCCATTAAGAGCCGGCATTCAGCCCTGATTTCTCCTTTTACAGACGCCCATGCCTTAATGTGGGCAATTTTATTTTTGTTTTCTTTAAGGGGATACATTCCTAAAACCTGGGCATTAAGTTCTATCTTATCTCCGGGAAATATCGGCTTGAAAAATTGGGCAGACCTTATACCATAAGCCAAAAAGTGATAATTTTTATGTTCTGGGCCGATTTTTCTTCTTAAAAGAAGGGAAGAGATTTGCCCTAATGCTTCCAATACCAGAGAACCAGGCATTATTTTGAAGTTGACAAAATGACCCTTAAAGTAATAATCCGAATCCCGGGTTTGGTAAGAGCCGGAAATTTTATCATCTTCTATTTTGTTAATCTGGTCTATAAACAAAAAGGGCTCCTCGTAGGGGATAATCTGTTTGATTTCCTCTTTATTGTGAATCATTGTAGCAATTTTAGAATAACTGCCTTTTGAACATAAAGCCGATTTTCGGCTTGGTCAAAAACAACAGAGTAGGGAGAGTCAAGTATATCATCTGTGATTTCATATCCCCGATGGGCCGGCAGGCAGTGCATTATCAGGGGATTGGAAGAACCAAGAAGGTCTCTATTTACCTGATAGGGCCTAAATACCTTTAGCCGTTTTTCTTTTTCTGCTTCCTGTCCCATTGAAACCCAGGTGTCTGTATAGACAATATCGGCGGCATTGACCGCTTCTTTTGGGTTGTGGGTAAGGGTCAATTTATTGTATTTTTTTACCGCAGAGACAACCTCAGGGCTTGGTTCATAGCCAGCGGGGGTAGCCACACTAATTTTTATTCCCATTTTGGCGCAGGCAAGAATGAGAGAATGACAGACATTGTTGCCATCTCCCACAAAAGCCAGTTTTACTCCGTCAAATCCTCCCATTTTTTCTTTTATGGTTAAAAGGTCAGCCAGCGCTTGACAGGGGTGATACATATCAGAGAGTCCATTTATTACAGGAACACGAGAAAACAAAGCCATTGTTTCTAAATCCTTTTGTTTGTAGACCCGAGCCATAATAATATCAACATATCGCTCTAAACATCGGATTTCGTCTTTTAGGGCGCCGAGGGTAAAGTTGGTGGTTCGCCAATCCAGGTACTGGCCGTGGCCTCCCATTTGGGTCATTGCGGTTTCAAAGGAACAGCGGGTCCTGGTAGAGGTTTTTTGAAAGAGCATTGCCAGGGTTTTTCCCTTTACTGCCTGGCTATATTTTTCTGGGCTTTTTTTGAGGTCAATAGAGAGATTAATTATCTCTTCAATATCCTTTGGTTTTAGATGTTTGAGGGTCAAAAAATCCATAGTTTATAAGGAGAGTCCACCGTCAATATTGACAACAGAACCGGTGATAAAGTCCGCCTTCTCGGAGGCAAGGAAGGTGATTAGGAAGGCAACCTCTTCCGGCTTGCCGAACCTTCCCAAGGGTGTGAATTTTTTTACCATTCCTTTAATTTCTTCCGGCATTTTTTGGGTTAGATTTGTTTCAATAAATCCCGGGGCAATGGCATTGACTGTTACTCCAAATCTGCCTATCTCTTTGGCAAGGGATTTTGTAAAACCAATAATTCCTGCCTTTGCCGCTGCATAATTTGTTTGGCCAAAGTTTCCTCTGATGCCAACCAATGAAGAGACATTTATAATCTTGCCTCTGTTGTTGACTATAAGGGCTAAAGCGGCTTTAGTGCAGTTGAAGACCCCGGTCAGGTCAATATCAATTACCTTTTGCCAATCCTCTTTTGTCATCTTTGCCAGTGTTTTGTCCCTGCAGATGCCGGCATTGTTGACCAAGACATCCAGTTTTCCAAGGTCGTTTTTAATAGATTGAATCATTTTTTCTACCTCTTCGTAATTTGCTACATCTGCTAGATAATAATTTGCCTTTCCCCCCATTTTTTCAATTTCATTTTTCAGTTCCTTCAGTTGTTCTTCTTGCCCTCCTATATCATTGATAGCCAGGGTGGCATTTTCTTCAGCAAATTTTAGGGCAGTGGCTTTACCAATGCCCTGAGAAGCGCCTGTGATTAAGACAACCTTATCTTTGAACATATTCATATTTATGTTTTTTGAGCATCTTCCAAATTAAGGGAAGAATGGCTCCTGCCAAAATTACCTTTAATAGGTCTCCGGGGATGAAGGGGTAAAACCCTATTTCCAACACCCTTCCGAAGCCCACAAATTTTGCCAGCCATAGAAGCCCGGGAATGTAAAGCAAGACATTGCCTAAAATCATTGCTCCTATCGCTGTCTTGATTTTTCTGTCAAATCCTTTCTGACAGAGCCAGCCCGTAAGATAGGCAGCAGGAACAAAACCGATAATATAACCGAAAGTAGGGGAGAGAAGATAAGAGATTCCTCCACCACGAGAAAAGCAAGGAATGCCTCCTATACCCATTAGAAGATAGGTTAATTGTGCCAGTGCTCCTCTCTTTGCGCCCAGAACTGCTCCGCTTAATAGAACGGCAAGGGTCTGCATTGTTATGGGTACTAGACCTATTTCAATTTTTAATTTAGCACAGGCAGATGTCAGAAGAGCAAAGCCAAAAACCAAGACAATGTCCTTTGCCAGGCTAAGGGCTTTGTTTTCAATTTCAGGGATTGCTATATCAATTAGGGTCAAATTTTTTGCCTCATTCATAGTTTTCAAAAAACCCATTCCAGTTCTTCTATTTTTCTTCCCAAGATTCTAATATCCTCAATATTAACATTTTGTAGAATTTTTGGCAAGGGAGAGGCAGTTATCTGGGCAAAAATCCGATCCAGATACAGGGGGTTTAGAGATGCCATTGTCAATCTCATATGGACTATCCTTCCATCTTGTTTTTGGACCGAATCTGCTTGGGCAACAGTGAGAACTGGCGGAAGTTGCTTTTTTAGTTTTTCAAAAATTTCTTTTTCTGTAGAAAGATATTCTTGAGCAAGATAATTGGTCTTATCTAAAAGTTTGAAGAGGTTTTGGCTTGCCCTGGCTTCGCCTATTTTAAGTCGGGGGAGATTGAAAATAAGGTCGGCTTCAAGCGCCTTCTGGGATATTTTTAGCCCCTCTCTTTCAAGAAACTTTCCTTCACTTAAATTGAGGGGCTCTATCTTCTCTTTCTGACAGACCTTTAATAACTGGGATTTTTGGGCGCTGACTTCAATAGGGAACTCATTAAAACTTTGACCGGCAACCTTGATATTTTCTCTTTTCGCTCCCTTTTCAAGAAGATATTTTATCGCTGCTTCCAGAAATTCAGGAGATGTATTTTCCCCAAGATGGGGGTGGCTGGGCGAGACAAGAGTAGGAAGAAGCAGAATCTTTGTTTCGCTTTCAGGTTTGAGTTCGCCGATTAGTTCAATAACCCTTTCCCAAGATTCAGGTATGTCATATTTTATTGTCCAGATTGCCACTGCCTTCTCCTCTTGACTTGGTTCAATTTTAATTTTATCGCCAATTTTATATTCCTTTGCGCTTTTTTGGACCCATTTGTTCCCGTTTTCGTCTTCTAAAAGAAGGACGAAATAGGGAGTTTTGGGATGGGATACTGATGGAATCTCAACCCTTGAGACCGCCACAACCCTGATTTCTTTTTGCCTTACCTTTTCCAGGTTAACAAAGCAGTCCGGACACTTCTCAATCGGATACTGCCAGACCCTTTTACATTTTGGACAGCGATAAAACATAATTGTATTATATCTAACTACTTCAGTAACAATTCTTGATAATTTCTTCTTTGCTGAGGTATCTTGACTAAGGGGAGCATATCGCAGCCGAGCCCCAGAATAGGTTTGCGCTTCAGAAAAGGTATGGACGGCTCGGCGAGATATAGAAGCGCCTGGGAATAAA
>CAZPZY010000009.1:0-19453 GCA_964591195.1 uncultured Candidatus Saccharibacteria bacterium | reverse complement strand
ATTTCTATTTTATTTGTTTCGGATTTCGGATTTCGGATTTTTAAGGTATTGTTTAGGATTTTGGATTTAGAATTTTCTATGTAATTTTGATTTTTGATTTTTGAATTAAAAAAGTGCATGTTCCTATTCTTCGTTTTTTCATTCTTTTAAGACTTCTTCTAAATGTCTTTTTAGGAATTCACGCCTTTCTAGTAATTTTGTTTCTTGAATTTCTGGTTTTTCTTTCTCTAAACTGACTAAATGTTCTAAAAATTCTACCTTCCAGCCCAATTTTTTTCTTAAATCTTCTCTATTTCCTTCAATAAATTTCATTAATTTTTCTGGAGAAATTTGAATGCTTGTACTCCCATAATCTATCCTCATCCAATGGGGAGAAAGTTGTCCTGTTTTCAAGAGTTCACTATAATTATAATCCTCTGAAATAATATTTTTAGAAATTCTTCCATCTTCAGCATCTGCAGTATCATAACCCATTTCAATACCTGCACTTGAAAAGAAACCGACAAATTCTCTCCATTCATTTAATTTTGTTGCCTTTCCTTCTTCATCTTCTTTTGTATAGTAATCCCAAGGAAAATATTCTTTCCCCTTTACATATTTGTACAAATAACCGGGTTTGTACAAATAACCAGGAATTTCTTTACACACTCCAATAGGAGTAGGAACATGTTGGTGCTGGTATTCTCCTTTTTTTCTTGCATATTCGTCAATGAGATAACAAATTAAATTAGAAATAAAAACCTGAGGTGCATCTCCGGAATGCCTTTCACTTACTATTATTTCTATTTCTTTTTTTGGACCAAAAAGGCGACATTGAAAAACTGTTGCTTCACTACCTGCTCCTAAAAATTTTATTTGTTCTATTTTAAATTTTCCTTCTATTCCTTCAAATTCTATTTCTCTTACCCTGAGAGATTCTCTTTTCTCTCTAATTTCTCTGATCATAATTTATTTTAACCTTTTTGTTAAACGAGGCGTTTTTGGGAGAGCCAATTTAGCCATACAGCCTGAGAATAACAAAAAAGAGAGTAAACTGTCAAATACAAGAGAAGAGAAAATACAATTGTCTTAAAAAATATACGTAGGTGTAATTTGTAAGACAACATCTAATTTTATACCGTCCTTTTAATCTTTTAGCCCCTTAGTATTTTTTGCCCGCCACACGGGAAGACCTACGAATTTATCAATTAGCCAATTAACCAATTAATTAACGAATTAGCGAATTACGAATTTATGTCAAAATCTGCAAGACAAAAATGTGCACGATCAATACAGTTGCTTGGTCAATACAGTTACTCGGCAGTTGCTTGGCTATCGGCAGTTGCTTGGCTAAGCCAAGCAACGCCCCCGAGGCCTATATTTCGTTTTGAGCATTTGAACATTTGAATTTGTTTATCCCGCACCTTTTGACAGTCATTCAAGGTGAATAATTAATAATTTATTTAGTAATTTAATTGAAACCTCTTGTTGTTAAAGGAGAAAAGGTGCGGGATGAAGGATTTCGATATTCGAGATTCGGATTTACTTATAGACCCCCTTAGGAGGCAAGAAGGAGGGTAATTTAAATCTGCACGGTCAGACCGTGTAAGATTTCTCTGGGGAGTGGGTTTAGTAGAGGTTGACATTAAGGGATATAATTAGTATAGTAGAAAGTAGAAAGAGAGAGATAGATAGAGAGATAGGGCAAGGAGAAGAGTAGGAAAGACAGAAAGAAAGATAATAAGGACAGCGAGTATGAGAGAGGTAATGGTAAGCCAAGGCAGAAGAGGAAAGAGTCGGTTTTTCGGCTCCAGTTTTAAGGTTTTGGAGATAGAATGGAGATTGTTGTTTTTATTTAGAATTTTTGCAGTAAATAACTAAAGGTCGCGGAACTCCCATTTTGGGAGTTTTTTAATTTTGGGGGAGATTAGACTGTGAAAACTGTTGCGTTCTTCGATATTGATGATACTCTTATTTGTGGACAAACACAAAAGTTATTAATCTCTTATTTCTATAAAAAGAGAAAAGTATCCTCTCTCTTTCTCTCAAGAATTTATCTCTGGTTTTTTTTATATAAAATAGGAATTGTCTCTAAAGGAACCTCTCTAATGGAGAAAGCCTACAGTTTGGCGAAGAACGTGAAAGAAGAAGAATTTAAAAAATTTATGAGAGATGCTTTTAACGAGAATATAAAGTCATTAATATACCCCCAAGCTGTTGAAAGAATTGATTTCCATAAAAAAAACTATCATGAGATAGTTTTAATTTCGAAATCCTGTAAATTTTTGGTTGATACTATCAAAGACTATCTGAAGGTCTCTCTTTCTATTGCTACCGAGTTAGAGGTAAAAAATCAAGTTTTAACGGGGAAAATTAAAGGAAATATAATTCATGGTAAAGAAAAGCTTAGGGTAGTAGAAGAAATAGCTCTTAAGAAAGATTGGAATCTAAAAGAAAGTTACGCTTATGGAGATCATATTTCCGATCTTCCCCTTCTTAAGGCTGTGGGGCATCCAATTGTAATTAATCCTGATAAGAAACTCGAAAAAGAAGCGAGAAAGAGAGGTTGGAAGATATATTTTTGGAAGTTATAAACTATTAGTATGACTTCTTTATCTCTTTTTTCTACTTCCTGTCTTCTTACTGCATTTTTAAGTCTAATGATGGGAATTTTTATTTGCTGTCGAGGAAAGAAAGTATTATTAAGTCGAATATGGGCAATGATGGGCTTGGTAGTTTTTCTTTGGAGTTTTAGTTTATTTATGGTAGTGAATGCTGATAAAGAAAATACTGCTTTTTTCTGGCAATGTATTTTAGATGTAAGTGCTATTTTTATTCCGGCTTTATTTTTTCATTTTACGCTGTCATTTTTAAAACCTTCTTTAGAGAAAAAAGAAAAACTCCAGTTGATAATAATTTATTGCGTAAGTTTAGCCTTGGCTATTTTAAGTTTTACCTCATTATTTAAAGTGGGAGTAGCTCCAATTTTTGGATTTAATTTTTGGATAAAGCCTGGCCCACTTTACGTTTTATTTCCTTTATTTTTTGTGGGATTAATTCTTTACTCTTCTTACTTATTTGTAAAGAAATATTCACGAGCCAAAGAGGTTATTAGGCTTCAAATTAAATACATTTTACTTGCAGCTCTTCTTGGTTTTGGAGGGGGAGCAACAAACTTCTTTCCTCAACTCATTAGAGTTCTTCCGGTGGGAAATTATTTTGTTGCTCTTTATGTTCTAATAATAATTTTTGCCATTACCCGTTATCACCTCTTTGAAATCAGGGTGATTCTAACCGAAATCCTGGTGGGAGGAATGGGGATTATTTTGCTGGTTTTGCTGTTTTTGATGCCCACTGGTGGGTTAAGGATGCTTTTAGGAATTGTCCTGGTTCTTTTTCTTATTTTCGGCTATCTTCTTATTAAATACACCTATGAGCAGGAGAGAAGGCGGCAGGTAGCCGAGGAGATAGCCGAGAAGGAGAGAAAGTTAAGACAAAGGGCAGAGAGGATTGCCCACGAACTTCAGCACCTCAACCAGATTAGAAACCAGATGTTTCTGACAGGCCAGCACCACACAAGAACACCCCTATCAAACATCAAGAACTTTGCCTCGGTTCTCTTGAGCGGCGGCTACGGACCCATCAACAAAGAGCAGAAACACGCCCTGGAGGTGATTATGTCCCAGGTCAATCAATCAATTGAACTTGCCAATCTTTATCTCTCTGTCTCCCAGTTTGAAGCCGGAAGGGCGCTCTTGAAAAAGGAAAGAACAGACATCTGCCAGTTGATTAAAGAGCAGATAGAGAAACTAAAAATTGAAGCCCAGGCAAAAGGGGTTAAGATAATTACCAGGTTTGAAAAAGACATCCCCCAGGCAGAGGTTGACAAAGCCCAGTTGGGCCTTTCTATTTTTGCCATCATTGACAATGCTATAAAATATAGCCCCAGAGGAAGAGGAAGGGTAGAGGTCTCTATTAAGAAAAAAGACCATAATAGGATTCTTTTATCCTTCAAAGACAACGGCATTGGCATAGCCAAAGAAAACATTGACTATATTGGAAGGTTTGCCTTCCAAAGAACAGAAAGAGCAAAAAGGATTCACGGCACAGGCAAAGGTCTGGCTCTTTATTTTGCCAATCTGGTTGTCAAGGAACACAAGGGTAAACTCTGGGTTGAGTCCGAAGGACCAAACAAGGGCGCTACATTTTACATTGAACTACCGGTAAAACAACCAACAAAGGTTTAAGGAGATTGGCTTCTTAATTTCAAAATCTGGAACAAATTCAAATTTTCAAATGATCACTTGATTTAGGAGTGGTCTGCGATTTAGATTTTTACTTAGTTGTGGTTATAAACCTTGCTATTATCTGAGATAGTTTTTCCGGATTTTCCAAATGGGGGGAATGACCCTGATAAGGCAAAACCTCTAATTTTGAGTTTTTTATCCTCTCTTTCATTAAAAAGCCATATTTCAGGGGGATGATTTTATCCCGCTTGCCCCAGATAATTAGGGTTTTGCACTTTATTTTTGAAAGTTGGTTCTCTAAATCTGCCTCCAGGGCGTTCTTCAAGGTCTCTCTCATCGGTCCCCTTGCCTCTGGATAATCCTTCCCCCTTAAAAAAATAGCGTAAAACAATTTCTGAAGTCTGTTCTCAATGCTAGATGGAAAGGGCACCTTCTTGGCAATTTTAGAAAAAGAAAGAATAACTTTTGTTTTGATTCCCTTCTCCCTTTTCAGTCCAGAAGGACCTACCAAAATTAAGGATTCCACCTTTTCCGGAAAGAAAACCGAAAACAAAATTGCAATTGCTCCTCCAAATGAATGACCCAAAAGAATAAATTTCTCCATCTTCAGGGAAGAAACAAGCCCTGAAACAAAACCCACATAGTCCTTTAAACTCCAGGGACAAGATGGCGTTTCCGAGGCTCCAAAACCCGGCAGGTCTGGACAAATCAGAAAGAAACCTCTTTTTGACAACTCTTCCATTACCCCCTTCCAGGATTCAGATGAACCTCCCCAGCCGTGAAGAATAAGAAAGGGGTGCTTTTCACCCGCAGTCCTGTAATTGATTTTTAATCCCTGGATAGAAAGTTTCCCATTTCTCATTTGACCCTAATTTCTGATTTGCCTACATATTTCTGAAGCACCGGGGGAATTTTTACGCTGCCGTCCTTCTGTTGATAATTCTCCAAGATTGCCAAAAGAGGCCTCTGAGAAAAAGCCGTGCCATTAACCGTATGGACAAACCCTAGTTTACCCTTCTTTGTCCGATATCTAATATTCAAGCGTCGCGCCTGAAAATCAGTACAACTGGAGGTAGAATGGGTTTCCCGGTATCGCCCCTGACCCGGCATCCATGCCTCAATATCATATTTCTTTGCCGCGGGAAAGCCTAGGTCGCCAGTGCAAATTTTTACAACCTGATAAGGAAGGTTGAGTTTATCCATCAACTCCTCCTCATTGGATAAGAAAAACTCAAGTTCCCTTTCCGAGTCCTCGGGCTTACAAAAACTAAACATCTCAAGCTTGTCAAACTGGTGGACACGCAAAATCCCCTTTACATCCCTGCCGTATGAACCAGCCTCCCTCCGAAAACAGGTAGAAAATCCAAGATATCTCCTTGGCAGGTCTTCCTCTCTAAAAACCTCTCCCTGGTGCATTGTCAAAAGGGATTGTTCAGCCGTGGCAGTCAGAAAAAGATTGTCTTTAGGCAGAAAGTACGCCTCATTTATATCGCTTGCTTCAAAATAACCGGTTCCCCTTGCCATTTCTGGCTTGAGCATAACCGGAGGCAAAACCGGAACAAAGCCCTTTTTTAAAAGAGTGTCAAAAGCCAGTTTTACCAAGGCGAATTCAAGCAAAACAATATCGCCCTTTAGATAGTCAAATCTTGAACCGGCAACCTTGGCTGCTCTTTTAATATCAATAATATCTAATATCTGACCAATCTCAAAATGCTCCCTGGGCTTAAAATCAAAGGTGGGCTTTTCTCCTTTTTTTCTCAAAACCACATTATCATTTTCATCCTTCCCCAGAGGAACATCTTCAAGAGGAATATTGGGAATCTGAAGCATCAGGCTGTTAAATTCTTCGGTTACTGTCTTGACAGTTGTCTGAAGTTTTTCTTCTTCCTTGTCTAAATCCCGCATCTTAAAAATAAGATTCTTTCTCTCTTTTTCGTCTTTTGTTCTGGAAATAAGTCTCGAGCCACGGTTCTTTTCCGCCCTTATCTTCTCCAGACGCTGAATTGCCTCTCGGCGCTTATTATCTATTTCCAGAAGTTTTTCAATATCAATTTCCACTCCCTTCTTTCGGCAACCCTCTTTTACCTTATCCGGGTTTTCCCGAATAAATTTTATGTCCAACATAATTTAGATAGATTTTAACACATTCTTAAGGCCCTTAAAAGGTCTTTGCCTGCTGGCATAACTTGTAAAAATTCAAGACCTCTTCAGCAATTTTTGACCAAGAATATGCCCTTGCTTCTTCTAAAGCCCAACGACCCATCTCTTCCCTTCTCTTTTTATTTTTTATCAACTCGGCAAGAGATTTAGCAAGGGCATTCTCATCCTGATTTTTTACCAAAACCGCCCCTTTCTTATCCTTCAGAAATTCCTGATAGCCGACATTATCAAAAGCCACCACCGGCTTACCGCAAGCCATTGCTTCTAACAAAACAATACCGAAACTTTCCCCAAAAATTGCCGGGCTGACAAAAATGTCAGCCCGGTTATAGTAAGAGACCAATTCTTGATCTGTTTTTTGTCCTTCAAAATAAACCCTCTTTAATCTATTGGACTGAACAAACGCCCGGCAACTTCTTTCCAGGGGTCCTTTTCCGACTATGATAAGCCGGATATTATCAAACTTCTTCTCCAAAATTTTATAGGCCTTAAGCAGATAAATAAGCCCTTTTCTTTTTTCAAGACGGCCGACAAACAAAAGATTTAACGTCCCAGTATCGCTTCCTTTATCTTCAGGTTTAGGCCTAAATTCTTCTATATCAACCCCATTTGGAATTATCTTCTTGGGACCTCTAAAATCCTCAAAGCCCCTTAGATTAAGGGAAGCCACGCCGATTAAACCGTCCATTTCTTTTTTAATTTTTCTTCTCCAAAGCCAAAGTAAAAAGGGGAAATTCATTAAAAACTCACTCCCAAAAACATTGGCATGAAGGGTCAAAATCTTTAGCGGACTCAAGGGCCTCGCTGTTTCCAAGATCTGCCAGCAACTGGGGAAAAGAAAATTATGAAAATGAAGAATATCAAATCTCTCCCTTCTTAAGACATCCTCAATGCTAACAGGATTGAAAGCCACCGTAAAATCAGAAATCCCTCCGCTGAAGGAAAAAGGGAAAGAGGTGCCTAAAAGAATAACCTCTTTTCCGTAGTTCTCTGAACTACTGCGACGGGGGGCAATAATTTTTGAATAAATCCCTCGCTTTTGAAACTCCTTGTGCAAGCCAAAGACATGCCTTTTTACCCCACCCGGATTCAGTAAAGAATGAGAAGAAATTAAAGCAACTCGCATATAATCTTGTCAGTGTCTGCTTCTTTTGCTATATTATACCTGATGCCTGAAGTTTCTCCAAACCAAAATATGCCTGAGAAACTGCCTCCCCAATCAATTGAAGCCGAGCAGTCACTACTGGGCTGTCTAATGATAGACAAAAATGCAATTGTAAAGGTGGCTGACCTTTTGGCTCCCGAGGACTTTTACCGCAAGAACCATCAAGAGATTTACTCTGTCTGTGAAGAACTCTTCAAAAAAGGAGAACCTATTGACCTCTTGTCCGTCTCAACCCGGTTAAAGGAAAGGGGGACGCTGGAAGAAATCGGAGGAGCAAGTTATTTAACCCAACTGATAAATATGGTACCCACTGCAAGCCATGTTTTGAATTACAGCAAAATTGTCCACCGAAAAAGGGTTTTAAGGGAACTAATTGCCGCTGGCCAAGATATTGAATCAATGGGATATGATGAGGTAGAAGATATTCACAACCTCTTGGACAAGGCAGAAAAAAGAATTTTTGCTATTGCCCAAAAGGGCCTCTCTCAACGCTTCGTTTCTATTAAAGAAACCCTGGAGGATGCCTTTGAAAGGGTAGATCAGCTTTCAAAGAATAAAGGGGAATTAAGAGGGCTGGCTACCGGATTTGATGATCTGGATAATATGCTGGCTGGGCTTCAAAGGTCTGACCTGATAATTCTAGCCGCCCGACCCAGTTTAGGAAAATCAAGTTTAGCAATCAACATCGCCGCTAATGTCGCTCTCAAGAAAAAGGTTCCGGTAGGGATATTTTCTCTAGAAATGGCTCGGGATCAAATTACTGACCGGCTGATTTCTTCCCTTTCAGGAATTGACCTTTGGCGATTAAGAACAGGCCATCTCTCTGACGAAGGCGACGAAAACGATTTTACAAGGATGCAGAGGGCAATGGCTGTGCTTTCCGAGGCTCCAATCTATATTGATGACGCCCCTTCTCCCACTGTTCTCCAGATGAAGGCAATGTGCCGACGTCTCCAAGCAGAAAAAGACCTAGGACTGGTAATTGTTGACTATCTTCAACTAATGGAGCCAATAAACCCTGATGCCAGCCCGGTCCAACAGGTTTCAGAAAATTCAAGGGCTCTAAAAGCCCTGGCAAGAGAACTAAATGTTCCAGTTCTTGTTCTTTCCCAGTTATCAAGAGCCGTAGAACAACGAGCACCGCCAATCCCCCGTTTGTCTGACTTAAGACAATCGGGTTCAATAGAGCAAGACGCAGACGTAGTTCTGTTCATCTACCGGGAAGACCGATATCGACCGGAAACCTCAAGAAAGGGTATCGCTGACATAATTATTGCTAAACACCGAAATGGCCCGGTGGGCAAGGTGGAACTATACTTTGACGAGAGAACGGTCAGTTTCAGAAACTTGGAGAAAAGCCCGGGATTTGAAGAAGAGGGTTTTTAAGAGATTTTGGTTATTTCTACCTCGGTGTACAACTGGCGATGACCCTTCTTCACCTGATATCTCTTCTTTGTCTTCCTCTTGAAAACGACTACCTTTTTTGATTTTCCCTGCTTCAAAACCCTTCCCTCTACCTTGGCTCCTTCTACCAAGGGGCATCCCAGCCGCACTCCTTTTTCATCTTTCAACAACAGAACATCAAACTCTATCTTTTCTCCCTCTTTTTTGTCCAACTTCTCAACCCTTATTTTCTTGCCGGGAAAAACAAGGTACTGCTTCCCTCCACTTTTTATTACTGCTAATTGCTTCATATCTCTTTTGTTGATTTCTTGCTTTCCAATAATCGGTTGACCTTGTCCGAAAAGAAAGCAAGCCGTTTTTCTGAGGTGTCATAGGCGGAAACAGCGTTTTTTAAATGAACACCTAACCTTCTAAAGTCCTCCGCTAGTTTCCGGGAATCTGCCTGAATACGATTTAGCCGTTTCAAAATCTCTTGGGTCTGTCTGGAAATCTGGGTATCGCGAAACCAGTCAACAATGGTTCTTAATGTTAAATAAATGGTATTGGGTGAGGTCAAGATAACCTTCTTTGATCTGGCAAAGGCAGGGATATCCTCACCCTTCATATTGAACATAATCTCGTAAAAAACCGCTTCCGCTGGAATGTACATCAGGGCAAAATCAACTGTATTCTCTTGTGGCAAAACATACTTTTGGGCAATCTCTTTAATCCTGTTTTTTACATCATCAATAAATTTCCGGCGGTAAAAAATTTTCTCCTCTTCGTTTTCTCCTTCAATCATCTTTTGAAAATTATCAAAGGGAAACTTGGCATCAATAGCCAAAAGTTTGCCGTTAGGCAGTTTAAGAACAGCATCAACTACCGCTCCCGAAGAAAAAGGATACTGAATCTGATAAAATTCCCTCGGAAAATATTCAGCCAGGATTTGATTTTCCAATGACGCCTCCCCCCATTGGCCCCTTAATTTCGGCGCTCTGAAAATCTCTTGAAAAGAAGATATCCCTTTCATCGTTTCCTGAACCTGCCTTAACCTCTCCTGAATCTGAACCGTCTCTTTTGTAAAAGAAGAAATCTGTTCCCGCATCGCCTGAGAGGTTCCGTCAACATTCCCCCGGATTTCCTTTAATTGGGAGGTCATTAAATCAATCAGGCGACTTTCCATCTCCCTAATCGCCTCCCACTGGGCTCTTTCGCTTTTTGTCCTTTGGGACAAAGATATAAGGAATATAACCAAAAAAAGAACTACTACAAAAAACAATCCAAAAATTAAAACAACCTCTTCCATCAGGAAAATAATAACATTTTTTCAGGATTCAGTCAAAATCTTCTTACAAATACCTCCTCACCTTAACATTGGCATACCTCTGGGCTTCCTTGGCTATATCCAAAATCTCCTCCTCCTTAAAGGGCGTAAACTGCCTTCCGCTGACTGTCTCTTCTGTTTTTTCGTAATTTTGAAGATAATAAATTTTTGCTCTTCTTATCTCTTTGGCAATTTCCACAATATCTTCCTTTTTATGGAACTCTTTTACCAAGGTTGTCCTAAACTGATAATCAATCCTGTTTTTCAAAATAATGCCGACTGATTTCTTTATCTTCTCAAACATCTCTCTTGTTAGCACCTCACCTGTCACCTTATACCACTTTTCAAAAACAAACCTTTGCTTCAGGTCCATTGCTGCATAGTCAATTAATCTATTTTTAATCAGGTATTCAAGCATTTCTGGATTTGTCCCATTTGTCTCCAATTCTATCGCGTATCCCATCTTTTTTATTTTCCTTACAAAATCCGGGAGTTCGGGGTTAATTGTTGCTTCCCCTCCTGAAATTGCCACCCCGTCTAAAAAGCCCCTTCTCTCTTCCAAAAATGCAAAAACCTCCTCCTGAGGAATCTCTGGGAGTTTTTGGAATCTTTCAGGCAAAACCAGTTGGGGCACATAGCACCAGGGGCAACGCAGGGGGCAACCAGCAAAAAAAATCACGGCTGAAATCTTGCCCGGGTATTCAATCAAACTCTGCTTTTGGATCTGAACAATTTTCATCTTTGGCTATTTTTCAACAGACAGGAGCCAACTATCGTTTAGGCAGATTTGGCTCTTTGTCTATATCTATCTCTGTATCTCCGACCCTTAATTTCTTTTTGTTTATCCAGACAAAACCCTTGTCCGGAGTAATTACGGCAACATCCACAGGACCACCCACCCCAGGCATATCTCCCGGGTCAGCCACGATACCGTCAGAAAACCGCTGGATAGCAGAGGTTGTTTGAATCATTAAAACACAAAAATCAATGGCATCCTGGAGAGTCATTGTCCCCCATTGAATAGCGTATTCTAAACTCCTGAGTTGTTTATTAACCTCTTTCTGCCCGTATTTTTGAGCCGCTTCCTGAACAAACCTTAAATTTCCAATTCGGCCATCAAAACCCAAAACAATTCGGGAGACAACATCAATCTGACCAATCCAAGAAGCGCCATATTCTTTCCCCTTCTCTCTGCTGTCCCGCTTCTTTTGAATCTCTCCCGGGATATAGCAAATATAAACCTCATAAGAACCATCTTTGTTAAACCCGGCCACTAAAAGACTTATTGTATCCACTCCAGCAAAGCCATTTCGTATAATTCCTTTAGGGTCTTTAAATTTAAATTTCACTGCAAACTGTTCCGGTTTAATCTCTAATACCTGGCATCCTTGACCTTGTAAATCAATTCTAATTTGGTCAGGAAGTTTTTCCAATCGCTCCTTCCAGTTATATTTTTTGTCAAAAAGATAATGTAGTTTCTCGGCTGTTTCTTTCACATCCAATCTTTCAGTATCAGTTTCTCGTTTAAACTGCTCTACAAATTTACTGATATTCTTCAAAACCCCGCCCTCCGGCAAAAATGCCAAACCGGTAATTGCCAGGCCAATCCTTTTATTCAACTGAAAAAGTTTGGAGGCGTTGTCGCTTCCAATTCGAGCCATACCTTTCCGGTTTCGATAACTCTGCCGGCTGTCAGCAGCCAAAACCATTCCCTCTGGAGTTGTAGTATTGATTGCTAAGGACATAAATTTGATAACCTCTTCCTATTAAACGAGCATAAATTACCACAGATCTTTATTTTAATCAAATTTTATATGTTAGTCGACGTTACAAATAACTTTTTACTAAGTATTCCTTAATCTCTCAATTTCTTTTTTTATCTCATCAATTACCTCAGTATTATAAATCTTCTTTTTGCCTTTCTCTTTAATAGAAATCACATAAAATACTTTTCCACCATATTTTTCTGTAAATTTTTTGTGAGTGGCTTTTTGTAATTGCTTCTCTTTGAAAATTTGGGATATATGAGAAACCCCACCGGCTGGTTTTATTTGTAATCCAATGTATTTATCTTTTATTTTTATAAAGAAGTCTACATTAAATAATCTATCCCATTTGTCTGGCGCGGGTTCAATTTTTACCCTTAGAATGTCTTGAAGTTGCTCGTAAATTGTTTTCTTTTCGGTAATATATCCCTCAAAAGTGCGGTCAATGACTAGGTTAAAGATATAATTTATACAATCTTCTTCGGTAATTTGATCTATTTCAGATGCCAAGACTTCTGTAATCTTTACATATAATTTTTTTCCTAATTCAATTAAATGTTCTCTTGACTTCACGTTCTTAAAATAATATTTCTCCCATTCTTTTACAGTTTTAGGAGCACATTTTCTAATTTCCTCTGCTACCGGGCCTACGTTTCTTTTAAAGTTTAATTGAAACCTATTGGTAGCTGAATTTAATATCCATTCTTTAGCCATAATTTGACTTCTTTGTTAATGCTAAAAATTTATTTTTAAATCGAAATCCACTTGATAAATCCGGAACTCCTATTCCAGATTTAATTAAATACCTATTGATAAAAATTTTATTTCTAAGATAGACATAAGCCATAATGGTATCGTTATTTGGAAACTCATTATTTTCAAATTTCAAAAAAACATTTTTTCCTAACACATATTTTTTTAAATACTGAATAGCTTCCTTTTTGCTGTTAATTTTCACACCTAAAAGTTTTACTTTTAATCCTGTGTTCAATTTCAGAGTATCCTCGTTTAATATTTCAGTAACTTTATAAAGTCTATTCCCTTTAAAATTAAACTTTTTAGGATCTATTTTAGGTTTAGCATTCTGAATCCTGGGAGTGTAATCAATTTGTGGCAGATTAATCTTTTGTTCCTTTCTCTCTATAATTTCTAAATTCTGTACCTTCCCAATTTTCTTTTTTATAATGTTTAGAAAATTCTTATTTATTTCATAACCTATACTATTTCTCTTCAACTCAAGTGCGACTTTTACTGTTGTGCCACTTCCTAAAAATGGATCTAATACAGTATCCCCAACAAAAGTAAACATTTTTATCACTCTTTTTGGAAGCTCATCAGGAAACATTGCTTCATGATCTATTTGTTTCGCTCCACCAAAATGCCAATGACCTGAGAAATATTCTTTCCATTCTTCTTTACTAAGTTTAGAAGCCTCTTTGATTTCCTTTGAAATTTTCTTTCTTTCACCGGGTTTCTTGAAAATATGAATAAACTCATAATCAATCTCTACAATTCCATTGGGAGGATAAGGAAAAGAACCCATTATATTTGCTCCTCCGGTTGTATTCATTGTCGTTTTCTTTTGCCAAACAATAGAACCCATAAAATCAAATCCTATACTTTCGCATTGAGTTATAAATTCAGCGTGAAGCGGTATTACTTTATACCTTCCATAAATAATTGATCTTGCAAATTGATCTCCTATATTAAGACAAAATCTTCCTCCTTTTTTAAGAACACGAAAACATTCACCCCAAACATAGTATAAATTCTTTAAGTATTGATGAAGATCTTGCCCATAACCTATCTGCCCGGGCACTCCATAATCTTTTATGTGCCAATAAGGAGGAGAGGTAACAATTAAATCAATACTCTCATCATTTAATTCTGACATCCTCCTACTATCTCCAATTATTATTTTCCCAAAGTTTTTAATCATATTCTTATGAATTTAATACTTTATCCACATTAACCCCCAAATCCTTTGCTATTTTCTGAAGTGGTTCAAGTGTAGGGTTTAGGTTTTCTCCAGTTTCAATTTTTACAATGGTATTTAAAGCCAGATCGGCTTTTTTGAAGGGCGATCTTGGAACACTTTCTTTTGTCGGCGAAGTTTTCTTATGTTTTCTCCTATTCTATTTGACATACTTTCTTGGTTTGAATGTAGCATTATAATACAACAATTATAGTAAAGCCCTTTTAGTCTCTTTAGAAAGATAACCGATATTAGAAAATAAGTCAATCAAATCCGCGCCCGCCGGGAGCGGACAAATTACAGAAAGAGAAAATTTGCCAGAGCAGATTTTAGCCAAAGCCAGTAAAATTTTAATTTCTAAAATCTTGCCGGTTCCTGAAGGCGTCAGGCCGAGCCAAAAATTATTCTAATTTGTTTCTAAATACCCTATAAATATTCTCAAATGTCAACTTTTTAATCAAATCTCTATCTGCGCCCATTTTTGGCAAAAACTCGTCTACAAAATTTCTATAAAGATACAACGAAGGATACCCTGATAGATATGGTGGGAATAATTTTTCTCCGATAGCATGTGGAGCGTGATCCGTCTCTATCCAATCTATCTTCCCTTCTTTTAGATATTGCCTTAACCTTATTACATCTTCCTTATCTCTCAACGGAGGATTCATTTTATAGAGTAAACCATCTGGTCTGTTTAGCATTTCATTATCCCATAAAATATGGTGTGGCGTCACCCCACATGTAATTTTCATTTCTCTCCTTGCTTTTTCTACCAGTTCTATAACCTCGGGGCAGGAAACATGAACTATATGTAAAACACCCTTAAAATTTGTTTCTTTAGCAAATCTTATTTGGTCTTTTACTGCTTCTATTTCTGCTTCTTTTGGCCTTACATAAAAATGGCTAATTGGATTCAAAGGATTCCAAACCTCTGGCTTCAAATATGATTCCTTTTCACAATGGACAGCAAGCACGCCTTTGTATCCTAAATTAGAAAGAATCTCATATATCCTTCTTTGCCTTTGCGCATCAATAACTGCTAAATCACCAACCGACCTTCCAGCATATAATTTAATGCCAACTATCTCTTTGTATTTATCATAACACCCTACTGCCTCTTCTAATTGTTTTTCATCAGTTGTTGCACCAATATACAAGAAATAGTCTCCTTTCCGACTTTTAGGAACAAGGTTTAATCTTTCTTGAACGTCCTTTTCAGACAGAATTGGCGGATCTGTGTTTGGCATATCAAATATCTTTCTTACACCCTGTTTCTGGGCAATCTCAAAGACATGTTTTATGGTCTCCTTATATGCCTGTTTACCATCTCTACAATGAACGTGTGGGTCAATCATAATAATCCTCTAAAACCTTGTATTCTTGCTCGGATAAACTTCTGTTTTTTACCCCAATAACCACTTCCAGAGAGGAATAATTTGTATGCTATATTTATTTTCTTTAATTTTTTCTTCTTGATTGTAAGTAAATATTGTCCCTTTTTTTATTTTAAAATATTCCATTGCTTCTATTAGTCCTTTTATTTCTCTTTTTTTATTTTCTTCATTTAATTCCCAGACAACCTGAATGGCTTGTTTTTTAGGAACAACAAAATCACATTCAAAATTGTTTTTGAAGTAATAAACCTTTTCTTTTCTTCTTAGAAGTTCAACAAAAACTATATTTTCCAATTTTCTTCCTTGTTCTTTGCTTCCAAAAACAATATCATTTAAATAAACCTTTTTAAGTCGTTCTTTAATTTTGTAGGTTTTAAGAAAATGAAAGAAAAGAGAACTTTCAAAATATTCTAAATAGTTATACAGGGTCTTTTTGCTTAAAGAAACATTTTGGGATTTTAGATAACTGTAAAACTTATCAATGCTGATTTCTTTAGCAAAAGAAGAAATCAAGTATTCAAAAAATCTTTTTACTACATAAATATTTTTAAGATGATATCTTTCAACTAAATCACGAAACAAGACCAAATCCTTATAATCTTTGACAATTTGTTCTTTTAGTTCTGGCTCTTTAAAAATCTGGGGATAACCGCCAATTTTAAGATATTGATTAAATTCAAAAAGAAGTTTGTTTATTTCTGAAGTAGAAATTAAATTTTCCGGTAGAGAAAGACCTTTTATTGATAAAATTTCTCTAAAAGACAAAGGAAATAATGTATAAGTTATTGTTCTGCCTCGCAATTGGGTAGCCAATTCTTTACTTAATAATTTTGAGGAACTGCCGGTTATGAAAATAAAATATTTTTTGTTTTCATAAATTTCTCTTAATCCTTTTTCCCAATTTTTTAGATTCTGAATTTCATCAAAGAATATATATTCTAATTTACCAAAAGTTTGAAGATGAAGATTAACTATTTTTTTCAAATCTTTTCCATCAAAATCTAAAAATTCGGGTAGGTCAAAATCCACATAGAGAACTTTTCTCCTGTCTTTAATTTTATTTATCAAATTAAAAAGAAAATAGGTTTTTCCAACTCTCCTTGCGCCAATTATTGAAACAATAAATTCTTTAGTAAATTTTACCTTCAGTTCTCTCTCAAATGTCTCAAATTTTCTTTTTTGAAAATCAATCAGATATTGTTTTATCTCTTTCATAGTATTCTTTAGGGAACCAAATCAGTTATTTTTCGTTTCTTCTAAGAAACATTATATCCAAGCCAAACTCATCTGTCAATATAATTTTATTCCATGTCGTAGCAACATGATAATGTCATAGTTGAGCAATTTAGAAATTTTCTTGACAGAAGACCTGTCGAGGTTTGACCTCGACTTACTCGACTTACTTCTGGATTCCGAGATGCCTTGAAGATTATTGGCATTATAGATGGTTTTATTTTTTGATAAATTTTTGAAAATTTTTCCCTTTTTATTTGATCAGCAAAAATCAAATTATAACAGGGTGAAATTTGGCATCATTTCCATCATTATTAGGTATATATTGAACCAAAATCAATCTCCCATTTACTCGATGAAAGTTTCTCTGTCTAGAATATTCAATAACGTGATTTGAAAAATCTTTGCCAAGAAGACATCCAACAATAATATCTTTTTCTAAATTCATGATACCTCTCCGTTTAAACAAATCCATATAATATAAAACCTGAGATAAACTTCTCTCATCACATTTTCCGGTCTTAACTTCAACGATAGTGTAAATCTTATTATTCTCATTTCCTCCACTTATACAAAGAATATCTATACTTTTGCGAGTAGTTTGAGCAATAAATACTTCATTCATGAAATCTATTACATCTCCAAAAATCTTAATAATGCTTCTATCTTTTTCTCCTAATAGATACATTAATAACGCCTTTACAGCGTTTTCATATCTTCCAATATCTTTTATTTTCTTCCTTATCGGAACCCCTTTCTGAATTATAGGTTTAAACAAAACTCGGTGAGAAAGTTTATTATGATTAAAATCTCGATAGAGAATCCTGATTATCTCTTTCGCCTCTCTTGATTCTTCTATTTTTCTAACGCTTCGAGCCTCGATATTTACTTCATTCTCTAAAGTAGCTAAAGTCCAAATCTTTCTTTGTTCGATCAGCTCATATAAGTCAATAACTTCAACATAAGCATCATATTTTGTTAAATGCTCAAATTTTGGGTGAGGTTCAAATAAAAAACGATAAGGGAATCTCTCTTTAGAATCCTTCCATACTTTATCTTCATTATAAAAAGGTTCTTCTCTTACAATATACACTCCATGAATTGTACTTGGCGAATTTTTCCTTATTACATGAAAGAAAATCAAGTCTCCCTTCTTCATTCCGGCCAGGTCTCGTATTATAGAATACTGAGTAGAAGGACTAAAAAGTTTATAGCTCCCTTCTCTTATAGTACCGGCTTTATTTCCATAGATTCCCTTTATTCGAGTAATTTCCCAATCTCTCTCTGAAATTGAACATAAAAATGCACCCATAAGTTACTTAATATTTTTAATAAGTTGAATAGGTTTTCTTCTCTGTAATTTATTATAATTTGTTACA
The DNA here is from genome assembly GCA_964591195.1 of uncultured Candidatus Saccharibacteria bacterium. Taxonomy (GTDB): domain Bacteria; phylum Patescibacteriota; class Minisyncoccia; order Minisyncoccales; family JAGGSE01; genus JAGGSE01. The sequence goes on along the minus strand of CAZPZY010000009.1, from coordinate 1,448 downwards.
AACTCCATAACCTTTTCTTCAAAATCTTTAGCAATAAGAATAGGCTCTACTTCCATATAGTTTCCTCCACATCTTTCTTTTACAACACGTTCTAACGCTCTCCGAAATTTTATTAAATCTTTCTCTTTGCAGATATTATCTATTATTTTTATCAAAAGAAATCCAGAAATTACCCTCTTGCCCTTCTCATCACAAAATGATCTCTCGACTAAAATACGGCGTTCTGTTTCATTTTTCTCTACAATAGTAAGATTATTGACATTATTATTCCACATTTTGATTATCTCTGGTTTCTTTATTATTGTTTTATACAAATTTTTAATTCTAAGTAGATGCATATTTTAAAAAAGTTTAAAATTCAAGCTTAGATTGTGTTATTTTGCCTTCTATCATTAATCTATTCTTTGCTGTTTCACAGTATGTTTTATCTATTTCTACTCCAATACCCCGACGATTTGTTAAAGCGCACGCAATTAAAGTTGTCCCACTTCCTAAAAATGGATCAAGAACCGTATCATCAGTAAAAGTAAATAACTTAATACATCTTCTCGGTAACTCTACAGGAAAAGGGGCAGGATGTCCTACTCTTTTTTTGCTTTCTCCTCCAAAATTCCATACTCCACTTGTCCACTCTATAAACTCCTTTTTTGTAATATCAGATTTACCGCTTCCACTTGGTTTTCTCCAATGCTTTTTGTACAAGACCACAATTACTTCCACGGGAGCAATTACATAAGGAGCTCGTGCAGATAACCACGACCCCCAAGCAGTGCGTCGAGAAATATTTCCTTCGTTCCAGATTATAGTTGAATGATATTTGAATCCTATTTTTTTAGCAATTGTCGTAATATCAGCATATACACTTTGTTGTCCTCCTTTATTTTTATCCAACGGTATGTTTAAACAAAATCTTCCATCTTCTTTCAAAAGTTTATATGCTTTAGTTAACCATCTGGCTGTAAATTCCAGATATTTTTTGTAATTGATTTTATCGTTGTAGGAATTATAATGAATGTCTACATTATAAGGAGGCGAAGTCACAATTAAATCAATAGAATTGTGAGGAATCAGAGCTGTTTTTAAAAAATCCTCATTAATTATTTGGAGTAAATCAGTACGGAAATACACATTTTTATCTTTTTTCATCCTCTCCCCTTTTTTGGTTTTTGAAATAGAATTTATCATTATAGAAGGATTCATATTTAAGGCTTTGTTAACTTATCTAAAGATATTTGGTTGCGGGGCAGGGACTCGAACCCCGATTAACGGGACCAAAACCCGCTGTCCTACCATTAGACGACCCCGCAAGATTCAACTATGGCTAATTCCAAGGGCAGTTGGGGAATTGGGGAATATCGCATCTTGTTTTGGGCTTCTAAAAAAAGGTTTAAGATTTTCTTTAGTTGCTCTTGGGTAAATCTTTTTGATTGGCTTTCCAACTTCTCCAA
>CAZPZY010000008.1:0-21916 GCA_964591195.1 uncultured Candidatus Saccharibacteria bacterium | reverse complement strand
CTTTTTCTAAACCAATGCCTTTCACCCCAGCAGCCGGCCTTCCCATTGGCCGAACATCCTTCTCCCTAAACCTGATCGCCTTTCCCTTTTTTGTCACCAAGATAATATCGTCCTTGCCGCTTGTTTTGGCAACCTTACAAAGAAGGTCTCCCTTTTTTAAAGAAATAGCAATAAGGCCCGACTTCCTAACATTTTCAAACTCAGAGATAGGGGTCTTCTTTATCAAGCCATTTTTTGTAACCATCAATAAATACCTTGCCTGCTCGGCCTCTCCCAAAGGAATAAGGGATAAGACCTTTTCTTTGGGAGATATCTCCAAAAAGTTTGGCAGGCCCCGTCCCCTTGCCGTTCTCTTGCCCTCGGGAATTTCATAAACCGGTGAGCGAAAAACCTTGCCGGAGCCAGTAAAGAAAAGAAGGTTGTCCTGGGTATTAACAGTTAAAAAGTGCTCAACGATATCTTCGCCAACGGTTTTCATTCCCATCATCCCCTTTCCTCCTCTATTTTGAATTCTGTATGTTTTTGGATTTATCCGTTTGATATACCCGCCTTGGGTTAGGGTAATGATTGTTTCTTCTTTTGGGATTAGGTCTTTAATGGAAATCTCTCCTGGTTTGTTAGCAAAAACCTTTGTCTTTCTTCGGTCGCCAAATTTCTCCTTAAGCAGGGACAATTCTTTTTTAATCACCCCCTTTACCTTTTTGGGGCTCTTGAGGATTGAGGTAAGTTCCTTGATTCTGGCACGCATCTCCTTCAACTCATCCTCAATCTTCTTTCTTTCCAATCTTGCCAAGGAGGAGAGTTTTGTTTCCAAAATGGCATTTGCCTGAATCTCTGTTAAGCGAAACCTTTTAATAAGATTCTTTCTGGCTTCCTCTCGGCTGGCAGACCTCTTTATTGTCTGAATTACCTTGTCAATCTGGGAAAGACACTTATGAAGACCCTCCAATATATGCGCCCGCTCTTTGGCTTTTTCTAAATCGTATTTCGTCCTTCTTACAACCACCTCCTTTCGGTGCAGAAGGAAATAATTCAAGGTTTCCACCAGGTTCAAAACCCTGGGCTGAATGCCCTCAACCAAAGCCAACATATTGAGGTGATATGTCCTCTGAAGTTCAGAAAACTTATAAAGCCGGTTTAAAACCTTTTGAGGAATTGTCCCCTTTTGGAGTTCAATCACAATCCTCATTCCTTCTTTGTCTGACTCGTCCCTGATATCCTTTATCCCCTCAATCTTTTTCTCTGAAACTAGAGTGGACAACTGAAGAAGAAATGCTGATTTTTGGACCTGAAAGGGAAGTTCGCTAATGATAATCTGATGCCTCCCTTTTTTCGTTTCAACAATCTCTGCCTTTCCCCGGGTAAGAATAGGACCCTTTCCCTGAGAATATGCCTGAATAATATCCTTTTTCCCAAAGATATAGCCGGCGCTGGGAAAGTCAGGTCCCTTGATAAACTCAAACAACTCCTCGGTCTGGGCATCAGGATGGTCAACAAGATAAATTAGGGCATCACAAACCTCAGACAGGTTATGGGGAGGAATGTCGGTTGCCATACCAACGGCAATGCCCAGGGAGCCGTTGAGCAAAAGTTGGGGCAGGGGCGAAGGCAAGACCGCCGGCTCATTTCTCGTTCGGTCGTAATTGGGAACAAAATCAACCGTATTCTTCTCAATATCCTTAAGCATCTCCTCCCCTATTTTAGAAAGTTTTGCCTCTGTATATCGTTGAGCAGCCGGCGGATCATTGTCAATAGAATTGTGAACAAATACCCCAGCAGATAAAGCAAAGTTGTGCCAGGGTTCAGTGGTTATATCATAAACATCTTCTCTTTCTTGAAGAATTCTGGTTCTAACTACCTTGTGATTACGCTTTTGAGATTCTGCCAAAATTTCTGAGAAATTGTTGAAATAATTTAATGCCCTTTCAATTCTTGGAATACCATTATTGGTTCTTTCTCTCTCATATATCTCAGGAGTTACCTTCGGATGTTTATTCAAGTAAGATTTAATATAAAGTGGCATCAAGGAATCTCCCGGTTTTAAATCCTTTGCCTGTCTATAACTGCCATCCCTCAACATAAACAGATGGTCTAATGTACATTTAATCTTCTCTCCGTTATCTAAGGTCACCTCCATTATCTTTTCATTTTTCCTTGTTAATCTCGGATTTTTAATTTCAGTAATCTCAATTTTTTTGGTCACTGGGTTAAAGGTAAATGTCCAATGCCTTTTCCCCTCTTTCTGTTCTTTAATTAAATCTTCAAAACTTAAATCTTTTCCATTACAAAGCCGCACCTTGGTATCTTTTGTAAAACAGCCGAAATTGCCTTGGCCCTTAATTAGAGGGTATCTCAGAGAAAAGTCCTGAGCCATTCTTACAAGGGCATCATAAACCGGGGCATCTCCGTGAGGATGAAACTTCCCCAAGACCTCACCAGTAATAGCGGCGCATTTCCTAAATTTGGCATCTGCCCTCAATCCCATTTCATACATCGCATACAATATCCTCCGCTGAACCGGCTTCAGCCCATCTCTGACATCGGGCAAGGCGCGGGAGACAATAACCGACATTGCGTAATCAATATAACTCTCCCTCATCTCCTGGGTTATCTCCCGAGAATTAACGCGGCCTATTTTATTATTTATATTTTTAGAAGATTTTGGCGACATTGAATTATTTTATGCCTTCATCACTACTACTTTCGCCTCTTGGTCAGACAGGTCCTTCTTTTTAACTGATAATTTTTTCACCGGCTCAACCGACCTTAAACCAAAGTTCTTCAAAAACCTATCCAAGGGGTCCAGTTTTATCTTTAGCCGAGGAATATAATAGTGCATAGGAATTATGAGTCGTGGCTCAATCTGAGAGATTATTTTGTTTGCCTGGCTGGCTCCGATGGTATAAATCCCTCCAACAGGAATCATTAGAATATCAACCTCCCCGATTTTTTCCAACTGCTCCTCTGTCAATTCCTTTTGACCCAGGTCTCCTAAATGGCAAAGGCGTATGTCTTCTGCCTCAATTGTATAAATGGTATTCCCTCCCCGTTCCTTGCCCTGACAATTGTCATGCCAAGAGAAAACGCCCTGAATAAAAATATTTTCTATCTCATATTCTCCGGGACCGTTTATTAAAAATGGCTCCTTGTCGGAGGAGGGACCAGAAACCGCCTTCACATTGTTATGGTCATAATGCTCATGGCTGACACAAACAATGTCCGCCTTCAACCGCGGGAGTTTCAAGCCAATCTCCTCTGAAAAAGGATCCATAACAATTGAAACCTGCCTGTCCCTATTCGGCTTAAGGAAAAGTTGAAAACAGGACTGCCCATACCAGATAAGATTCATATCTTTGTTAATATACCACGACCCTTGCAAAAATTCAAGAATTATGTATATAATCTACAGATTATGAAAACCTTGATGAAAAAGAAAAACTTCATAAGACCGCCCAAGGAAGGAGACATTGTCAAAGGAAAACTTGTATGGAAGGGAAGTTCTTCCTTGCTCTTTGATTTAGAAAACTTCAAAACAGGTGTCGTCTATGGCAGAGAACTCCTTGAAACCAAGGATATGCTAAAAGAATTGGAGCCCGGAGCAGAAATTCCTGTTAAAATAATTGAGTTGGATAATGAGGATGGATATGTAGAACTATCCATCAAAGGAGCAAAAGAAGAATTGGTCTGGAGGGAATTAGAGGAAAAGAAAGAGAAGGGAGAAACATTTATGGTCAAAATCGTAGGAGTAAACAGGGGAGGACTTCTGTCTAAGGTTTCAGGAATACCTGCTTTCCTGCCCTTTTCTTATCTGCTTCCAGAGCACTACTCAAACATAAAGAAATTGGATATATCAAAAGACCTAAAGGAATTCCAAAAAATGATGGGCAAAGAATTAAAGGTAAAAATCGCCAAGTTGGATTACAAAACCGGAACAGTGATTCTCTCTGAAAAGGCATAATTCCTATATTATGGGCGCATAGCTCAGTTGGCAGAGCGCATACTTGACGTGTATGAGGTCCTCCGTTCGAATCGGAGTGCGCCCACAGAATAAGAAATGAAAAACGACTTGCCAATTCAGGAATACTTTATTAAAATGATATTGGACTATGCCCGTCCAATTAAATGTTCTTTACGAAGACGAAAACCTGTTGGCAGTAGACAAACCCCCGGGAGTTAATTCGGACAATCTGAAGGGAAGAATCCATAGATTGGACCAGGATACATCAGGCGTTCTTTTAATAGCCAAGAATAAAAAAGCCCTTGATTTTTTTCAAAAGCAATTCAAGCAAAGGAGGGTGAAGAAAAAATATCTGGCTCTTATAGTAGGCACTCCCAAATTAGAGAAAGGAGAAATCAAGGGGCTTATTGGCAGGTCGCCAAACGACCGAAGAAAACAGAAGGTTTTCTCTCCCCTTGAGCCCGGGGCAGAAGGCAAAAGGGAGGCAGTCACAAAATACAGGGTGATAAAAAAATTCAAAAAATATACCCTTGTTGAGGCAGAACCGAAAACAGGCAGAAAACACCAAATCAGAGCGCAATTCGCATATCTGGGTCATCCACTTGCTGGGGACAAATTATACGGATTTAAAAACCAACCCCAGCCAAAGGGTCTAAAAAGGCACTTCCTCCACGCCAGCCAAATAAAAATTAAACTGCCCTCTGGGAAAGAAAAAGAAATCGTTTCTCCTTTGCCAGAGGACCTAAAAAAGGTTTTGAAAAACATATGAAAACAGAATCACCTGAATTAGTTCTCCAACCAAAACAAAGCATCCCTGATGTTAGGCCGGGAGATACGGTTCGGGTTTATCAAAGGGTCTCTCCCTCCGCTTCTCCTAAAAAGGGAAAAAAAGAAAGGAAAGGGAAAAAACTCCAATCCTTTGAGGGAATAATAATTGCCCGAAAACACGGCAAGGAACCAGGAGCGACCATTACCGTGAGAAAAGAGGTTTCTGGAGTGGGAGTAGAGAGAATCTTCCCCCTTCATTCTCCGCTAATAGAAAAAATTGAAATCCTAAAAAGAGGAAAGGTAAGAAGAGCAAAACTCTATTATTTAAGGAAGGTAAGGGGCAAAAAGGCAAAAATTAAAGAAAGAAAATAATTCCTTTTTCAACCGAGCGCGGGTGCTGTAATTGGTAGCCAGGCTAGCTTGAGGTGCTAGTGGCCGCAAGGCCGTGGAGGTTCAAGTCCTCTCCCGCGCACCTGAACATTATTGGTAGCAAACCTACTCAGAAAATTTGCCCCCACCTATGGGTGGGGGTTTTTGGTTTGAAAACTTTGAAAATCTTTGCGATTTCCTACCCATCCGGCAAAGATTTTTAAGAAACAAAATGCTTAGTTTTGTTCAGTTTGAACTGAATTTAACGAGGAAAAGAAAGAACAAATGTCAGAGACGCCAGAAAAGAAGTGGCAAAATATGACAACTGATGTATAATGAAAGTAGAGAAAGCTTTGAAGGAGATAAAGGAAGTTGTAGAAAATAATAAATAATTAACCTGTATGGAAAATTTATTAAACAATTTAAAATCATTGCTTCAAAAAGACGAACGCTTTGTAAGTGAAGGCGAGATTTTGAAGAACAAAGTTATTGAACTGGCTTTGAAGCTGGATAAAGGACTTATAAAACTTCTCTTGTCTGATGAAAAGATGAAAGAAGTGTTTTTTGTTGATGTGGATGGTACGCTTATTTTTGATAAAGATAAGTTTGTAAAGTTTGTTTCCAATAAACAATTTTTGCCGGATTCTTATACTGCTTTTAAGAATAAAATCGGATTGATTGATGAAAAAGGCGAGTTTATCAGCGAGAAAAAAGAAGTTGTGCTTTCTTGGCCTTATAAAGATTGTGTTTTGGAAGGCGGAATGACAAAAGAAGACCAAAAACGCGATGAAATTTTCTGGAATGAAATTTTAGCGCCGGATGAAATCAGCCGTCTTTTTGATCCTAAAGTTTTTACCAATGTCAAGCGAATTGATGCTAAAGGTGAGCATAAATTTGATGGCTTTCGGACTGATGAGAATGGAGATATAAAGGATAATTTGATTATCAAGGGCAATAATCTTTTAGTCCTTCACTCCCTCAAAAAACGCTTTGCCGGAAAAGTAAAACTGATTTATATTGATCCGCCGTATAACATTGGCAATGATAGCTTTGGCTACAATGATCGCTTTAATCATTCTACTTGGCTAACTTTTATGAAGAATCGGTTGGAAGTTGCAAAAGATCTACTTAAAGATGATGGTGTTATTTTTGTGCAAATAGACGATAATGAACTTGCTCATCTAAAAGTATTGATGGACGAAGTTTTTAGAAGAGCACCAAGCGGAAAATCTAACTTTGTACAATATGTAGAAATAAAAGCAAATGTTGGCGCTGCTCAAGAATACCAAAATCCATTTATGCCTAAAAATTGTGAATATGGCTTAATTTATGCGAAAAATTATGACAGGAGAAAATATAAACCGATATGGATAAAATCTAAAGTAGATAGAGCTTACAATAAAATAATTCTTAATCCGCAAGAAAAAGACTTCAAAAAATGGAAAATAGGAAAAGTGATAGATGAATTTATAAAAGAGCATGGAAAAGAAAATAAAGACAACGAAGAACTGTTCTATAAATTTGTTTTTAAGAACATAAATAGGATTTTTAGAACAATTTCTCCAAAAGGAGCTGGTGCTGGACTTACTGAGGCCATGAAAAAGTCTAAGAGAGAGACGTGGGCTGTTTATAAAAGAGATGGAAAAGAAGATGTTATTTGTTACAGAGGTGAGATGGTTAGGTTTTATTCCAAAAACATCAAAGAGGATATGCATGGAAATAAGATTATTGGAAGAGAACTCGGCTCGTTATGGGATGATATTGCTTGGCAGGGAATTTCTCCTGAAGGCGGCGTAACGTTAAAATCTGGCAAGAAGCCGGAGAAGTTGCTTGAAAGAATTATTTATATGGCTACGGAACCCGGTGATTTAGTTTTAGATTTTTTCATGGGTACCGGAACTACTTGTGCCGTTGCCCACAAAATGGGTCGTCAATACATTGGAGTTGAGCAGCTCGATTATGGAGAAAATAGCGCAGTTGTTAGGTTGAAAAATGTAATTAAAGGCGACCAAACCGGCATTTCAAAAGAAGTTGAGTGGAAAGGCGGCGGAGATTTTGTCTATTTAGAACTCCTAAAATGGAACCAAAATTTTGTTGAAAAAATCCAGAAGGCAGAAACGAAGGAGGAGCTAAAAAACCTTTGGGAAACAATGAAGAAAAAAGCATTTTTAAGCTACAAGGTCGATGTTAAAACAATCGACGAACATGCAAGAGATTTTGAAGATTTATCAATTGAGGACCAGAAAAGATTTTTGCTGGAGTGTCTGGATAAGAACCATCTATATGTCAATTACAGCGAGATTGATGATGAAACTTATAAAGTGTCGGGAGAAGACAAAAAATTAAATAGGGAGTTTTATGACCAAAAAAGAGTTTAGAAAAAAAATTAAATATTTAAAATCTTTACAAGAGCAGGAAGAATGGGATAGAGCCTATGAGGAAGCTGATAAACTAGTAAAGAAATTATTTTCCGAGAAGAAGTATAGAGAAATAGTTGAACTAGATAAATCTCTTGAGTGTGTTCCTATAGCTTTTGAAGTTGCTTATGCATATGTTGAATTAGGAGATTTAGATAAAGGAGAAGAAATATATGAAATGCTTCTTTCTATTCCCGGAGAAGAAGATAACCCAGCCATTCTTAATAATTTATCAAATATCAAGAAATCAAAAGGAGAAATTGATGAGGCCTTTAAGCTTATAAAAAAGGCATATAGTATTGATAGTGAAGATGATATTATAAGACGAAATTACGATGATTTAGTAAAGATAATTCAAGAAAAGGAAGAAATTGATTCTTTATATAAGAGTGCCGAAAATAACTTAAAAAAAGAAACAGCATGGGCAATAAAAAGATTAAACAATTTTCTCAATAATGTAAGAAAAGAAAAAGGATTTAAAGATAATAAGTTAGAAATTCCCAATTGGAAGTTTAAGGTCTTAATAGGGACCGACGAATTAAAAGCAGAGTCTCTTAAAAAACAATGGATCCAAAAAGGTTATATTAGAGATACAGGTAAGAGAGGAGAGTATTTTGCCCATATTTACGAAATCAATCCTTATTTATTTACCTTCCTTCAAAAAACTACTCCGGTACAAATTAACAAGGCTTGGTTTGATGGGTTTGAAAATATTAATATCGATGAACTTAAAAAGATAGGATATTTTGACATATTATCCAAAATTAAAAAAATCAATAAGAAATATAGAGAATTAATTAAACGAGATTTTGATGAGTTAGTTTTTAATTATTTAGTTGGTAACAAAAAAGCAACAATAGTTCTTTCTGGTTCTCTTATAGAATCACTTTTCACTTATTATTGTGAGAGGAAGAAGATTAAAAAGATTTCTTATACAATTAAAGGGAAGCAAGTATCTAAAGATTTATACGATTGTAACTTATCGGATTTCTTGAGTTATTTTGACTCTGGATCAAAAGCTAAAAATGTGATTGTTTATATAGGACATCTTTCAAGGATTTATAGAAATTTTGTACATCCTGGAAACGAAATAAAAAATCAGGAAAAACTGGATGGTTCTAAAATTGCTATATGCTTTAATGCCGTGTTAGAGATTACAAAACATATGTTGAGATAAAACTATGTTTTATGAAACTTTTGATTCAATAAAAATAAATTTATGGAGTTAGGAATTTCATTAAAAAATTTATACCGAAAAACCGTAAACGATGAAAAGGTAGTTGAACTTTCAGATGTAAACGGGATTACAATCATAAAAAAATATCCTGAGAATAGCGAGTATTTTAAAGATGGAAATAAAATGCTCATTCAGATTTACTTAAAAGATGGATTTATTGGGGGAAGGGTTGAAATGGTGAAGGCAGACAGAAATGGTCTTTACTCAGTCATTGAAAGCAAAAAATATAAAAAGAAATTTACTAATTTCTCGTTTAGTCAAGAGGAAAATATTAAATTTGATTTTGAAGATAAAAAAATACTGATAAAAAGGAGTGGCAGGGATACAAAAATGAGCTTAAATGAATTTGTAGAAATTTTAGTAGAAAATCATTTATCTGATAGATTGTTTTGGGTTAGAAAGAAAAATTTTTTAAAGAAAATTTTGTTGAAAATTTTATTCTTCCTTACAGATGATAGATACGACTTTGTAGATTATTACCATAAAATAAATGGCATAGAAGAAAACAGGTTTGGCAAACGGAAGATTGAGAAAAAGTTAAAAGTAAACCCAGAGCCATTTTTTAGATACTTTAAGATCTATAAAAATACGTTATTTATCTTATTTGTCTTTTTATTTTTTGGATTATTACTTGTCTAAAAGTACAATCTTTTGCCTCAAGCAACTTTTTCGACTTCCAACCCTATTTTATTATGTGGCTTTATTATAATTCTATTTTTATGCCACTATTTTTCTTATTTTCTCTATACAAAAAAGAGAGACAAGAAGGGATTTATATATAGACTCCATAATAGCTTATTGGGCGGAAGTTTTGAACTTAAAATAAAAGCACCTAGAAAGAAATAGAACTATGCTTTATCAAACCTTCAATTCAATAAAAGAATCATTTGGGCAGAATTATTTTACCAGTCGCATAGCCGATGAGATAACCCAGAATCTCAATCCGAAGTTTGAGTTGCGGGAATATCAAAAAGAAGCTTTGGGCAGGTTTGATTTTTACTTTTCTGAGTATCAAAAAAGGCAATGGCCGGTACATCTTCTTTTCCATATGGCGACCGGAAGCGGCAAGACGCTTATAATGGCGGCTAATATTTTGTATTTATATAGACTGGGTTATCGAAATTTTATCTTTTTTGTTAACAGCACCAACATTATTGAGAAAACAAAAGACAATTTTTTAAATCCTTTATCCGAAAAATATCTCTTTGCCCCTAAAATTAAATTTGGAGAGAAAGAGGTTTTTGTAAAAGAAGTTCAGAATTTTGAAGGAGCAAATCAGGAAAATATCAATATTCTTTTTACGACCATTCAAGGATTGCATACCAGATTAAATTATCCTCACGAGAACGCTATTACTTATGAAGATTTTGAAGATAAAGAAATTGTCTTAATTTCTGATGAGGCTCATCATTTGCAAACCTTAACAAGAAATAAATTGAGTAAGACATTGGAAGAAGAAAAAAAGAGTTGGGAGTATACGGTAATGAGGATATTGAAAAGCAATCCCAAAAATATTCTGTTGGAGTTTACAGCAACAATTGATTTAGGTAATCAAAACATTAGAGAAAAATATGAGGACAAAATTATTTTTCAGTATGATTTAAAACAATTTCGCTTGGATAAATATTCAAAAGAAATAGAAGTTTTGCAGGCAGATTTGGACCCAATTGATAGAGCATTGCAGGCAGTAATTTTAAGCCAGTATCGCAGAAAGATTGCCGAAAAGAATAAAATAAGATTAAAGCCGGTGATTCTTTTCAAATCTAAAAGTATTAAAGAATCAAAAGAGAATTATGAAGGATTTTTGACTAAGATAAAAAACTTGTCTTCAAAAGATATCCAAGAAATACAATCACGAGCAAAAGGCACAGTATTAGAAAGAGCTTTTAATTACTTCCAGAAGGAGAATATAACCTTTGATAATCTAATTAAAGAACTGCAAGAGGATTTTTCAGAAGAAAAGGTTATGCTTTTGGACTCAGAGAATGTTGACGAAGAAAAGCAATTGAAACTTAATTCTTTGGAAAGCAAGAACAATGAAATAAGAGCTATTTTTGCGGTTAATATGCTTAATGAAGGTTGGGATGTGCTTAATTTATTTGATATTGTGAGATTGTACAACACGCGAGACGGAAAATGGATTCGTGGCAAGTACAAACCGGGAAATACTACAATGGGAGAAGCACAGCTTATTGGTAGAGGAGCAAGATACTTTCCATTTCAATTAGATGAAACGCAGGATAAATATAAAAGAAAATTTGATGACGATACTGAAAATGAACTCCGTATTATTGAAACTCTTCACTATCATTGTTTTCATGAACCAAGGTATATTCAGGAGATTAAAAGTACTCTTACAGAGATGGGAATTATACCTGAAAAATATGTTCAAAGAGAGTTATTTATTAAACCAGAATTTAAAAAGACTGATTTTTGGAAAAATGGAGTAATTTTTATAAACGACAGAATACAAAACCCGAGAACAGAAATATTTAGCTTACAGGATGCAAAAATTAAAGATAATTATCCATATAAATTAAAAACTGGAGAATTAAAGGAAGAAATTATCTTAGACGAGACGGAAAAGCCAAAATCTTCAACTATTGCAAGGGCAAAAATAAAATATAAATTTATTGATTTTGGGGAGAATGTAATTCGTAATGCTTTAGACAAGTTTGAATTTTATAAATTTAATAACCTTAAAAAATACTTCCCTCATTTAAAATCTATTAAAGAATTTATATCATCGCCAAATTATTTAGGCAGTGTTGAAGTAGAAATTTCGGGCCAAAAAGAAAAAGTTAATAACTTAACGCCGGAGGAGAAATTAAAAATAGCTTTATTCATAATTAAAGAAATAGCGGAGCAAGCAAGAACGAATACATCAGAGTTCGTAGGTACAACTTTATTTAAAGCAAGAATGCTTAGAGAGGTTTTCAGAGACAAAATTTTAAAAATAGACAGCGATGATGAACGAGTGGAAGGAACACAAAATATAAATTTATTAGAAAAAGATTGGTATGCTCAAAATGAACTTTACGGAACAAGCGAGGAGCAAGAGTTTATAAACTTTATTGATGGTTTTATAGAAAAATTAAGGCGAAAATATTCAGATATTGCCTTACTTCGGAATGAAAAGTTTTTTCAAGTTTTTGATTTTGATGAAGGTAGGCCATTTGAACCAGATTTTGTTTTGTTTTTAAAGAAAAGGAATAAAGTTATCAGTATTTATCAGATTTTTATCGAGCCGAAAGGGAATCAATTTAAAGATAGTCAGGGTAGATTTGAAAATTCTAAAGAAGGCTGGAAACAAAAGTTTTTGCTTGAGATAGAAAACAACGCAGATACGGATTTAAAATTTGAGAATAAACATTTTAAACTTATAGGATTGCCATTCTATAACAAAGCATTGGAAAAAGAATTTGAGGAGGCACTGGAGAATAAAATATTAAGGTCGAAATTTTAATTGAGAAAAGAATAAAAAATATGATTAAAAATATATGATTAAAAATAAATGTAATCACGAATGGGAAAAACATACTAATGCTAGTCAACGAGAAAATAGTGGTGCTATTCCAGCTTATTTTATATGTAAAAAATGTGGAAGTTTAATGACGGCGCCCGAAGTATTTCAATTAGAAGCATTAGAAAACCAGAATGAGACATTAAAACATCTTAAAGGATTTCAAGCACCGATGACGATTGTAATGGCTGTTATTACTATTCTCTCGTTGATTGTAGCGATTTTTAAATAGCCAAAATGGGCTGAGAAAATAGGGAGATGCACGTTTCAGCCATTTCTCAAGAAATTAAAAAACAATTTTGCTAACTGGGAGGATTTGGGTTTCCAGAATTTGAAAAATATCTTAAAGAGCGGCAAAGAGTAGAAGAAAAAAACTGAGAAAGATTTAAAGAGAATAAATTTTTAATTTATGGGCTATATATTTTTAGACGAATCAGGAGATTTGGGTTTTAATTTTAAAAAGAAGAAAACTTCAAAGGTTTTTATAATTACTTGTTTATTTGTAGAAAACAAGAGGTCTATAGAAAAAATTATTAGGAAAACACACTCGGAATTAAAAAAGAAATATAAAAGGAGGTTTGGAATTTTGCATGCCGTAAAAGAAAAGCCAATTACTCGCCAGAGATTACTTAAAAGATTATCAGAAAAAGATTGTGCGATTATGACAATTTATTTAAATAAAAAGAGGGTTTATACAAAACTTCAGAATGAAAAACAGGTATTGTATAACTATGTTGCCAATATTTTATTGGATAGGATATATACTAAAAAGTTATTGCCTTTATCAAAAACCGTTTTACTTGTTGCCTCAAGGAGAGAAACTAACAAATTTCTTAATCAAAATTTCAAAAACTATCTCAATAATCAAATTGTTAACCGTCACAAAGTTAATGTTAGAGTTGTTATTAAAACTCCTTATGAAGAGAAATCATTACAGGCGGTGGATTTTACAAGTTGGGCAATTTTTAGAAAATACGAGTATGGGGATGATAGTTATTATAATTTGATTAAAAATAAAATTATTGAAGAAAATCCATTGTTTCCTTAAAAAAGCAAAACCCCGTGCGCTATTTACGAGCAACCATCCGGAAGCCCACGCACGAGGATTTACTTGCTTAAGAATATAATAACAAATATCAATAAATTGTCAATAAAGGATTGTGGATAACTATGCAGCTAAAATCTATTAACAAAATGCAATAGATGAATTATTAGAGAGATTATGTAGGTATATTCAAAGAGAAAAGTGGTACGTAGTCAGAAGTAAGGATTTTCAATTCTTCAGGTCTTTTTTCTTGCTTTGGTGGATTAAGTTTGGTAGGATAATTGAAAAAGTTGGAATCCTTTAGGTTTAATTACTGCTTCTGCTCCTTTTATTTGGGAATAGTTTTGTCTTTTACAAACCAAAATGGACTCAAGTCAAATAAAAAGACATATAAGGGCGGTTAAAAAATTGGAGGCAATTTACAAAAGGACATTAAGGTTTATAAAAAAGAATTTAGGTAAAGTTTCAGAATACGAGGTCTCAAGGTTTATCCTTCAGGAGTTTAAAAAAGAAAGTCTTAAAATTGGCAAAAAGCACCCCCTGCCCATAGTAGCAGTGGAGAAAAATACCAGTTTTGTCCATTACTTTCCCAAAAAGAACTCAAGGATAATTGAGAAAAACAATCTAATTTTAATTGACCTCTGGGCACGACTTAAGGAAAGAAGCTCTCCCTTTGCCGACCTTACCTGGATGGCTTACTCCGGCAAAAAAATACCCAAGAGAATTGAAAATGCCTTTGAAGCAGTAGTCAAAGCCAGAGGAACCGCCTTGTCATTTATCAAAAATCAACTGAAGAAAAAAAGATACCCCGAAACAAAAGAGGTAGACAGAAGGGTAAGGAACTGCCTTAAAAAATTCAATTTAGAAAAATTCTTCCTCCACAATACAGGCCATTCCTTGGGATTTAATGACTGCCACGGCAGATATTTTAATTTTTCCCAAAAAAGCAAAGAAAAACTAAAGCCCTTAATTCCCTTCACTATTGAGCCCGGGGTTTATTTCAAAAACGAATTTGGAGTAAGAAGCGAGATTAACTGCCTGGTAAAAGGATATAAACTGATAATAACCAGTAAACTCCAAAGAAAGATAATCAAATTTGACAAATCTAATTAGAAAATTATGAAGGATTATAATCTTTCCTGAAAAATAACCAGCAATGGCAATGGCCATCTCTTTCAATTTCTTCTCTGTGCCACTTGCAAGGGCAAATCTTCAGACGGTCCTCTTCTATATTTCCCGTCACCCTCCGACAAGGACAATATCTGGCTCCATATTTCTTCTCATTTGCCAAAAGTCCCCTTATCAATCTTTCAACTGTTGCCCTATCAGGATTCAATCTAAAACCACTCTTTTTAGCATAATCCTCATACCGCTTGATTATTTCTTCTATCTCTTTCTTGTCTATATCGCTTTTTGATTCTTCTCTCTTTTTTTCTTGATACCCCTCTTTGTTCTTTGCTCCCTCTTTTTTGCTCTCTTTCTCACTATCTTTTAACATCTTATCTATCATCTCTCTGAGGACCGGCTCTGGCCTCGCTCCAATAAATCCACTCACTGGCTTTCCGTTTTTAAACAAAACAACTGTAGGAATCTGGTTAATCCCAAATCTTTGAGCAATCTGAGAGGCATCATCCACATTAACCTTAGCCAAAATGAATTTATCCTCGTATTCTCGGGCTAACTTTTCCAAAATCGGCGATAATATAATGCACGGTCCGCACCAGGTTGCCCAAAAATCAACCAAAATGGGCTTTTGGGCATCTTGAATCTCTTTGTCAAAATTTGAATCAGTTAAGGTTATTTCTGCCATAAACAATTTATTTACTTTTGACTATCTCTTTTAGTAAAAACTCAATCGTCCTTTTTCTTCTTAAGTTAATAGACCTTAAACAAGAGGTTAAATTTTCTTTAAAATACAACTCAATCACCTTTTTCAAAGCAGCATTGATAGCATAGAATTGCTCACTCACCTTTCTGCAATCTTCATTCTTCTCTATAAGTTTTGCTAAACCATCAATCTGGCCCTTAATAATATTTAGACGCCTTATTAATTTATTATTTTTCATCTGTTTCCCTGTATATTTAATTAGGTCCTCTCAACTGAAAAGTATATACCCCCGGTGGGTATCTTGTCAAGCATCGAGGTTGAGTGAACTTCTTACCAAATTTAATCCACGAATCAAGAAAGGAAAAATCTTAACAGATGGAAAAAGCAGGCGGGGCTTTGCCCCCGCCTGTCTTAAAAATCACCATCGCTTTCAAAAATTATTTTTGCCGCTTTTTATTATAAATCATCTTATTGGCTACCAATTTCTTTTAATTTTTGAGTAGAGATTTTGAAATGGGAGGGTTTTATGTTATAATGCGGTAAAGGTTCACCTTTTGGGCTTGCCAAAATTTTTGCTTTGTAAAAACTTCTTTTATGCTGGAAACGTTACCGAAATAGATTTGAGCCTAAAAAATATTTAAACAACAATGCTTAACTATCAATTATGAGGACATTGGAACAACTGGAAGAAGAAATCGAGAAGATTAAAAAAAGAAATCGGCGCGTTGAGGCTGATAAGGCCTGGGAAACTAGTTATACCAGAAGAATTTTGCTTATGATATTTACTTATTTAGCAATTGGATTCTACCTTGTAGTGATAAAAATTCCCAATCCATGGTTAAACGCGATAGTTCCTGCTGTTGCATTTATGCTTTCAACTTTAACATTACCTTTTTTCAAAAAGATATGGCTAAAATATATTTACAAAAGGTAAAAGGCTCAAATTTCCTCTTCAACAGCGAAATTTAAAGATTGTCGTTGGGTTGTGGTCGTGAAACAACAAGAGTTTTCTGAAAGCAAAACTCGGCTATAATTGCCGAGTTTTGCTTCTTTTTCTTTTTCAGAAAAAGTTACAAAAGCAAATCATTAGTAAAGTTATCGCTGATTACCGGTTTTTGTCTTTTGTAAGAAGAGTTTTCTATTTTTTCTTTAGCGTAATCAAAAGCTTCTTCTGTCGTTACTTGTTCCGGCTCGTAAAGCGTATTGTCTTGGTCATAATCATGAATATTTGCCAGCCCCTTCAGCATTCCTTCATTGACAAAGTAATGAGTGAATACTCCTTCGCCATCTGGTTGTCCGTCTCCATCTACATCATCGCCTTCTTTGGTATAGACATAAGCAACTTGATTTTCACTGGTTGCCATAGAAATTACCCTTCCGGTATCTGCCAAATCATCCATTCCGCCGGCTAAACAAGTATCAAAGACAAAAGCAATTCTGGTGGTGGCAAAATCAGTAAAGGCTGTTTTTAACTCTCCGTCCCAGATATAATCTATACATGTGCTATCATTATTATGAACAACTATTCCTTCATCTCGTTTTTCATTGTCTTCATCTTGGGCTATCCCGTCTGCTCCATGACCGCTAAAGAAGAATACGATTTCGTCCTCTGAAGAAGTTGCTTTGTTCTTGAGCTCGCTAATGGCATTAAGAATATTCTCTCGAGTAGGCTTTCGGGCAGTGATAGTGGGAATATCATCAGTAGTATCCTCTTCAAAATAAGTTCCGCCATAATCTTTAAATAAATAGATGTTGTCTGGATTATATCCGTAGAGAGTAGTCAGGGCTTTGTACATATTCAAAGAATCACCATCTGACTTGCAAATATCGTTTTTCTCTCCTGGATAATCGCAAATTCCGATTATAATGGCATATCTTTCGCCGCTCGCAGAATCTCCTAAAATTCCAGTTGCTGCTTCTTCGGAAGGACCATTATTCTTGTCTTTATCCTGTCCGGGAGGGCTGGTAGGTTTATCTTTTACCTCTCCAACTTCCAAAGGAAGAAGCGTCTTCTTAACTAAATGAATATCAGTGGCTGGCAAAGAATGATTTGCTGGGTTGGTTACATTAACTGGTTTAGCAGCCCAAACTGGCATCGCTAAAACAGAACAAATTGTTATTAAACCAAATAGTTTTTTCATATTTTCAGATTAAATTTAAATAGCCGACCTTTTTTATGTTATTACTCTTTATTAAATCCTTGTCAAGCTCCTATATAAGATGAGTACATTTTTGACAAGTAAGGGGCTCTGCAGGCTACCTCAATAGGTGTTTTGCAACCCAAGGCCTTATGAGGTCTTTTGAAGACGAATTCTTCGAGCCAATCTCTGCCGTCTTCAGGGTATCAAAATGTATCTCATCTTTTTCAGAAAAAAGACCTGAAAAAGTGAAAATTCTTATCCCCGACTATATACCACTTTCGTGGTTCAGTTTTAACCTATTTTGGTGGGCTCGGTCGCTCACTTCGCCTGCTCCCTCGCCCTTATTTTACCTACCCTGTAGCGAAATTTATTCGTAGATTTCTGCTTCGGGGCATTCAAAAAAAAGAAGTCAAAGAAGAAAAAACTCAAAATCCTTTATTATAAAGGATTTTTACTTGTCCTTTAGTTGTCCTTCTTAGAAGGTCAACTTTTCTAATGTAATTTCCGGCTATAAAAATTACTTTTTCACCATAAGGTTTATCCAGAAGGGGCAGCTAAAAGTTTTAGTTGAAAACCGCCCATTGGGCGGCTTTCAGACTACACAAGGAACAGCTTAGATTTTACTTTTTGCTTCTATTTTCTCCTTGAGGATTAACATTTCCATTATTGCCATTGCCTTTATCTATTACTCTGATATAATCTTTGCCCTCAAAGTCAGCTAAGCCTTGGTTGTAAAAGACTTTGCCAGTTAAGGTTAGTTCCACATTTTCTCCTGGGGCTAAGATTTCCTGAACAAGCGATCTCTCAAACTTAACCATTCTTTCTAATTCACCATCTTTGTCATGATCCATAATGTTTGATTCATTAGATTCAGCTTTTGCCCAACCTTGTCTGCCAAGATAGACAGGAACTACTCCGTTTAAAAGAATAGTTGAGCCATCAATCTCCCAGACATCCCATTTCTGGCCTTGAGGACCATCTGGTAGCTCAATATAGCAAGTAATCCATTTACCTTTACTCTTTAGGTTTAAGGTATCAGGGTCACAATCTATGATAGCCGGAATTGGTTTAACTACAACTTCAAGAGTATCTTCTCTTGCTCCTCCGTCGTCATCTTTAACAGTTAGGGTAACAATATAAGTTCCTTTCTCATAATAGATGTGGCTTCCGGCAACTTGTCCTGTGGCATCAGGAGGATCGTTTTCTTCAATTAAGGTTCCTACTTGAGTAGTATCGTCACCAAAATCCCATTCTCCAGTATGAGTATCTAACCAACCTGGGTCACTAAAGCTACCACTAAAGTTAACTATATCTCCGGCATAGGCCTCCTGACCTGTCCCAGCTTCAACTATGGGAGCCACATTATTTACAGTAACTTCTGCTGTATCAATAGCAATGAACCCATCATTATCTGTAACTCTTAAGGTAATGACACCTGTATAATCATCACCAAAAGTAAAGGTAGCTTGAGAAGAGGTAGAACTAAGATCATATATTCCATCACCATCAAAATCCCATTCATAAAGAACTATACTACCATCAGGATCGTAAGAACCAGAAGCATCAAAAGTTATTGGCGAACCTTCATTGCCTTCATAAGGACCATTAGCATTAGCTATTGGAGCAACTTTAATTTCAGTCTCAGTTGATTGAATTTGATAAGGTTGACTTGGAATATCACTAATTGGAACATCTTCAGCCAAAACAATAGTTTCACCATTGACTGTAACCTCAAGGCTATAAGTATCAGCAGGCGAAGCATCCGGCTCCGGAACTACAGTTATCAAATAATCTCCCGTTTTTCTTTCCGGTGAAGCTATTATGTCATCGAGTTCACCATCTCCATTTATATCATAAACTATGTATTCCATTGTCGGACTTTCACCTATCTCTTTGGTAATTATCTCTCCGTCTGGATCAATCACAACTAAATCTACTGGTGATTCAACTATAGCCTTAAACTCTGGCTTTTTAGCATCTCTCGCTCTACCAAAATATACGATGACAGATTCTTTTCGACCAGTTTTCTCACTATAATATGTTATCAATCCGTTAACTGTACTTACAGAGATTTTCCCGGCATTATCTATATCGTCTTTACCTGCATGCGCATGGACAATAGCGTGCTCTTCACCTTCGTATGACCCAATATACATTGCTACATGATCTATAATATTGTCACACTTTGTTGGCGTA
Organism: uncultured Candidatus Saccharibacteria bacterium; assembly: GCA_964591195.1. Taxonomy (GTDB): domain Bacteria; phylum Patescibacteriota; class Minisyncoccia; order Minisyncoccales; family JAGGSE01; genus JAGGSE01. The sequence goes on along the minus strand of CAZPZY010000008.1, from coordinate 2,434 downwards.
CACCATTTTACCTTTCCATTTTCTTTATAAGTAACATTAAAAAATACTAAGTCACCCGGCTTAAGCTCTTCTTTATTTATTTTATCTACATTAGCCGTGTATTGCATATTAGCACCATACCAATATAACGGACGATTTTCCCAATCGCCTTCTTCTGTTTCCCATTTCTTTCCAGCAAATATTTTCTTATCATCGTAATATGCTCTGTTATATGCCCAAAAACTAAGCCCTGAGCAATCAAGGCTTTCAATTTGTTTCGGTTTAAGAAGCTCAACAATCCTGTCATCATTAACATAATATTTAGTAAATCCTTTTATTTTTTCTGGCCACCATCCAGGCAAATCATATCCATAATCTTTTCCTATCACATCTATGGCCAATTCTTTTGCTTTATCTGGAAGAATTCTTCCAGCGTAGGAGTAAACCATATTGTCTAACTCATACGTCTCACACCAGGCTCCTCCAGGTGGGTAGCAATACGAACCGGGGCTAAGACGTACGGCAGTAAATGGCTCTGTGGAAACGAATCCCCAGAATTGACCTGTATAGTAACGTGAAATTTCGCCAACACTAATCCATGATCCGTTGATAGCCACTTCGATATTGGCACCAGGTCCACCAGGCACTCCAGGATTCCAGTTTCCGCCAAAGCCAATAATAGGGGTATCAAACTGCCATATAGTTGTGGTTTTTCCCCAATATGGACAGACTAATCTGTCCCACCATACCCCTTTTGTAGTGTCTACATATCCTGGGTACTCACTGACAACACTAACTCCAGGATTTAAAATGGCATCTGTAAAGAATTCTTCCTCATAAATACCGACAGCCTTCTCCCATCCAGAACGATCATTAGGATACACCGTAATCTCTGCACAGGCACTACCGGCGGTAAATAAAATTATCGCACAAATTATTATTATTCCCTTCTTCATTTTTTCTTTTCTGTTTAATTAATTTTATCTCACCAAATTTTTAAAAAAAATTTGGTAAGAAATCGACCTTTAACATTTCGAAAATGAGATATCGAAATAATTTACTTCTCAATAAACCTGAAAGTAGAAACTACCTGCTCAAAAAATTCCTCCATTGCCTCTGGATGAAGTGATGGCATGTAGTAAATTAATAAAACCGGGTGCTGATTTTTGAAATCAGTCCTCAAGGGGAAAATTGTAAATCTTATGGGACCTTCTGATTGATAACCCGAGACAACCATCCCGTCGTTGCCTCTATACCCTTGTACACCTGAGTCAGAGAATATTCGTGTCGCGAAAGGCATTCCTATTGGCAGGCCGCATGAGAAATTTTCTAAAAATTCTTCCTGTTTAAAAATCTCGCAGCTAGAATCTACAAAATAAAGCTCACCCACAACGCCCTGCGCTGATACAACTAAATCTAAAACATCTGGGTCAACAAGATCTTCTCTATAATAAGCAAACAGACCTTCCCCTCCGGCAGAATATGTTCTTAATGGCCAATTCTCTCTAAATCGCCATCCTTCAGCGACGGAATAATCAATCTCAAACCCATATTCTTCATTCCTATAAGTTTTCCACTCATCGGTTTCATCTTTAATTTTCTCTTCAGAAATCTTTAACTTCTCAATCTCTTTTTGTAATCTATCAATTTCTATTTGTAATCCATTTACTTCCCCTTTTAAAACCTCATTTTCTTCAATCTTTTTTACCAACTCTCCTTTTACCTGCCACCATTGATAACTAAAAAATCCAGTAGCCACTATTAAAACAGCAAGAAGTGTTGTTAACCAATTTGTTTTAGAAAAATTTATCATATGTATCTAAATTAAAATAAACTCTTTTAAAAAGTGTGTCTTCTTTTTTCTTTCCTTTTGCAAGACAACTTAACGCCTTTTTAGTTAATAAAATCTTTCACAAAAATCAAAGATAACATGCAAATGACTTAATATGTTTGTCTTTTAGTTTCAATTTTATTTTACTATTTTAGTTCAAAAAAGCAAGTGAGTAGTACAAATATAACCTCATTAAGAATTTTATCAAAAAAGAGAAAGTTTGAAGCTGATTAACTTCACGCACTCGTAGTTTCAGACACGAACTTCGACTCATTAGAGAAAATTAGAGTCCGCTACCAGTGTTTTGGTGGGCATGCCAGGAATCGAACCTGGATCTGTTACTTATAAGGTAACTGCTTTTACCAATAAGCTACATGCCCGTTTAAGATTTTATTGGGAGTAATCAGTTATCTCGTTCCTTGAATTTAGCCATATCCCACCAGTGGAGATCAGTTGGTTTAACAAATTCTTATTAGTTCAATATAACATTAGTCCTTTAAAAAAGCAATAAAAACGTGCTCTAACCCCTGAGCTACACGCGCATCAAATCTTTTTAAGTTTAACACTCAGCGATTTTTCTTTCTTTGAGGAACGAGAGGTTTTCCTCTTCGCCGTCTTCTTCTT
>CAZPZY010000007.1:19437-23064 GCA_964591195.1 uncultured Candidatus Saccharibacteria bacterium | reverse complement strand
CTTACGGCAAATCTATGGGCTTCGTCCCGCGCCCTTTGCAAAACAGGTTTTGAAAGAAAAATTAATTTCTTTAAATTCTTACTCGCTCCTCTTAAAAACAATCTATCCTTTTTCTCCTTACCCTTGGCTATGCCAACAACCGGGATCTTTAGGTCCTTTACTACCTGATAAACAGAATTTACCTGATTTTTCCCTCCATCTATCAAAAACAAATTAGGCAAAGCCCATTCTTTATGCCTTATCCTCCTTTTTATAACCTCAACCAAGGCGGATAAATCATCTTGAGGTTTGGCTTCTTTTATTTTGAAAATCCTATAGCAACTTTTTAACGGCTTGCCGTTCTCAAAAACTATCATAGAACCATAGGTGTTTTTGCCAGCAAAATGGGAAATGTCATAACCCTCTATTCTTAATCTTCCACTTAAAGGAAACTCTTCAATAATTTCTTCTCTTGAAATCAAGGCGCTGTCTTCAATTTCTTTCAGAAGGTTGATTTTCTCCGGGTACAATTTTTTCAAATTTTTCAAAAGCGTTCTCTTTTTTCCTTCCAGAAACAAAATTAAATTTTTTAACATCGCCTGATACTCCTTTTTTGAGACCTTGCCAAGACAGGCGCCTTGACACAAGCCAATTTGATAATAAAAACAGGGCTTTCCCGAATTTGGCTTTTCGCAAAAGGGAAAAATTTTCCTTAACAAAAACAATGCCTTTTTTAGAATAGACCAACTCTTAAACGGACCAAAAATATGAAAATCCGAGCAAGGGTATCTTTTCAATTCTCTGCCCCTGATAATAAAAGGGCTGGGAAAATCTTTTATCTTGAATCTTGGGATAACAAGATAAACAAACGAGCGGTTGTCTTTCTCCCGGACATTAAAAATCGGCTGATATTTTTTAATTAAAACCGCCTCCCTAAACAGCGCCTCCAGAACAGAATCTGTTTTAATGAATCTAATTTTTTTGCTTAAAGAAAGCAGTCTTAGGACCTTTTCCGAAGAGGAAGAAAAATAACTTCTCACCCTCTCCCTTAAAGAACTTGCCTTGCCAATATATAAAATTTTTTTCCCAGACATAAAAAGATAAACCCCTGGAGATTTAGGAATTTTTTTTAAATTTGAATGAATATTTTTATCAATAAAAACTTGCATATTCTAACAGTTAAAAAATTAACAAGCGCAAAGCTCAAAGCGCAAAACGCAAAGCTACAACTTAAAGCGAAAAGATTATTATAAATTGGCTTTACGCTTTGCGTTGAATTTAGGTGTGGAACAGAACCTCTCTTAAAAATTGTCCTGTATAGGAATTCTGGGATTTTGCCACCTCCTCAGGTGTGCCTGTCGCAACTACCCTTCCTCCCCTATCTCCGCCTTCAGGCCCCAAATCTATCAAAAAATCACAGGACTTGATAACCTCCAGATTATGTTCAATTAAAACAACCGAATTTCCCTTATCAACCAATCTTTGCAAAACCTTCAAAAGCATCTTCACATCGTAATAATGCAAACCCACTGTGGGCTCGTCCAACAAATACAAGGTCCGATAGGTAAGGGGCTTGTTCAATTCTCTGGCTAATTTAATCCTCTGGGCTTCACCGCCTGAAAGAGTGGTTGCGCTTTGTCCCAACTGAATATAACCCAATCCTACATCTTTTAAGGTCTTTAGTTTTTCCTCAATAACCGGGGTATCCTTAAAAAATTCATATGCCTCGCTTACCGTCATCTTTAATACATCAGCAATGTTTTTCCCCTTATATTTTACCTCCAGGGTTTCTCTGTTAAATCTTTTCCCATGACAGACCTCGCACTCCACAAAAACCGCCGGTAAAAAGTGCATCTCTACCAACTTATACCCCGCTCCTCCGCATGCCTCGCATCTTCCTCCCTCAACATTGAAGGAAAACCTTGAAGCTGAATACCCTCTTTCTCTGGCTCCTTCGGAAAGAGCAAAAAGTTCTCTTATCGGAGTGAAAACACCTGTGTAGGTGGCTGGGTTTGACCGCGGGGTTCTGCCAATCGGGCTTTGGGTTATTTCCACAATATCTCTTAAATACTCCTCTCCCTTTATTTCTTTTACTCCCTCCAAGGGAAGGGTTGAATGAATTAAAGCCCTCGGCAGATTTTTAGAAATTATCTCAAAAAGGGTTGACTTCCCGCTTCCTGAAACCCCGGTTATGCAAACCAATTTTCTCAAGGGAATTTCCACCCTGATGTTTTTCAGGTTGTGCAAATTACAGCCAACAAGAACCAATTTTTCTGTTTTATAACTCCTTCTTTTGGGTATTTCTATTTTTTCTTCTCCTTTCAAATATTTTAGGGTCAAAGACCTTGGAAATTTTTTCGTTCCTTTTTTAAGCAGTTCTTTTGTTGGTCCTGAGGCAACAATCTCTCCTCCTTTCTCCCCTGCTCCCGGACCTAAATCAATCAAAAAATCGCTGTTTTTTATAGTGCTTCGGTCGTGTTCTACCACAATTATTGTATTTCCCAATCTCTTTAGGTCTTTTAGAATCTCAATTAGTTTGGCGGTGTCTCTTTCGTGCAAGCCAATTGTCGGTTCATCCAAGACATAAATACTACCGGAAAGTTTGGCACCGATTTGGGACGCCAACCTTATCCTCTGGGCTTCACCGCCGGATAGTGTTCCCGCCTCTCTGTTTAGCGTCAAATAATCCAAACTGACCTTTTTCAAAAACTCCAGCCGGGAAATAATTTCCAAAATCAAACCTGAAGAGATTTTTTCTTCATAAGGAGTAAGTTTGCTGATAAGTTCATTGAAGAAACTCAGGGCTTGGTTTACATCCAAACTTGTTACCTCATAAATGTTTTTACCCATGATTTTTACCGCCAAAACCTCCTTTTTCAATCTTTTTCCCAAACAAACCGGACAAACCTCTTCTGAGCCGTAAAATTCTTTGCCCAAGCCCTTGCAGGCAGGACAGGCGCCGTAGGGAGAATTAAAAGAAAAAAAGCGGGGTTCAATTTCTGGAAAAGAAAAGCCGTCATAGGGACAGGTTCTTGAAGAAGATAGGATGCTTTCCTCCAGTTCTTTGTTGTTTTTGTAATATAAAACAGTAACCAAACCGTGAGAGAGTTCCAAGGCCAATTCTATATCTTCAAAGAGCCGGTTTTTCTTCAATTCCTTTAATTCAATTTCATCAATCAATGCCTCAATGGTATGATTTCTGTATCTTGAAAGAGAAATTCTCTCATGCAGAGAAACAAACTCTTTGTCTATTCTGGCTCTCTCAAAACCCTTGTTCAAAAGGTCATATAAAAGTTGATAATATTCTCCTTTTCTGCCCAAAACCACCGGAGACAAAATAATAATCTTATTGCTTTTTATTTTTTTTCTCTTTTCCAGAATAATATCCAATATCTGGTCCTTTGACAGTTTTCTGATTTCTCTTTGGCAAATCGGGCAAAACAACCTGCCGATTTTAGCAAACAAAACCCTTAAATAATCATAAATTTCCGTGAGCGTGGCAACTGTTGACCGGGGGTTGGAAGACAATGCCTTTTGGTTAATAGCAATTGCCGGGCTTAAACCGGAAATATCCTCAACCGGCGGCTTTTTCATCTCTCCCAAAAACTGCCGGGCATAGGGAGAAAGCGACTCAATATATCGTCTTTG
>CAZPZY010000007.1:0-19337 GCA_964591195.1 uncultured Candidatus Saccharibacteria bacterium | reverse complement strand
TTTCTAACTGTCTCTGGTTTTATGTGATGTTTTCTATTATACTCCAATTGAATTTTTCTCCTTCTTTCTACCTCCCTGACCGCCCTTTTTAGAGAACCAGTCATTTTATCGGCATAAAGAACAACCTTTCCTCTTACATTTCTTGAGGCTCTGCCCATTGTTTGAATAAACGAGGTCTCGCTTCTTAAAAAACCTTCCCTGTCCGCGTCTAAAATCAAAACCAAAGAAACCTCCGGCAAATCCAGCCCTTCTCTTAACAGATTTACCCCCACCAAAACATCAAACTCTCCCTTTCTGAAATTTTTTAAAATCTTCGCCCTCTCCAGTGTTTTTGTCTCTGAATGCATAAATTTTGCCTTTATTCCCTTAGAAACCAAAAACTCTGTTAATTCCTCGGTTGTCCGTTTGGTCAGGGTGGTTACTATTGCCCTCTCGCCGGCTCCAATTACCTTTTTCACCTCTTCCAGCAAATCATCAATTTGGGAATAATTCCTCTTTTTGTCATAAACAGGCCTTATCTCTATTTCCGGGTCTACCAAAAAAGTGGGCCTTATTATCTGTTCGGCAATCAAAGAAGAATTCTCTCTTTCAAACTCGCCGGGTGTAGCCGAGGTAAAAATTATTCCACCGGTTCTTTCCAAAAACTCTTCAAACCTCAGGGGTCTGTTGTCTAAGGCAGAGGGCAGACGCCAGCCGTATTCAATCAAAACCTCTTTCCTCTTTTTGTCCGCTTTGTACATTCCGTAAATCTGGGGAACCGCAATATGGGATTCGTCTATAATCGTCAAGAAGTCAGGCCTGCCATTTTCATCTTTAGGAAAATAAGAAAGAAGGGTTTCTGGCGGCTCGCCGGGCAATTTTCCCAAAAGGTGTCTGGAGTAGTTTTCAATACCGTGGCAATAGCCCAGGTTCTTTATCATTGTCAGGTCCTGCTTTGTCCTTCTTTCTATCCTTTCTGCCTCCAAAAACTTCTTCTTTTTCCTAAAAAAATCCACCCTTTCCCTTAATTCATCTTTTATATCTTTAATGGCTCTTTCTCTCTCTTTTTCAAAAACAATAAAATGCTTGGCAGGAAAAATTACAATCTGCTTTGGCTCTTCAATTCTCTTTCTTTTTGTTTTGTCAAAAATCTCTAAAGAGTTTACCTTTTGGTCTTTCAGGTCTATTCTGTAAATTATTTCTTCGGAAACAGGACAAATCTCAATAACATCACCCCTTACCCTAAATTTTCCCCTTTCCAGTTCTAAATTTGTTCTTTTGTACTGAATTCTTACCAGATGCTTTATCAGGTCGCCTCTGGTAATAAACTTCTCTTTCTCTAAATAAATTGCCCTTTCAAAGTAATTCAAAGGCAGGCCCAGATTGTAGATGCAGGAAACAGAAGCCACAACAATAACATCTCTTCTGGTCAACAAGGCGGAGGTGGCTTGGTGTCTCAATTTTTCAATCTCCTTGTTTATCACCGCCTCTTTTGAAATATAGGTATCGCTTGATGGGATATAGGCCTCCGGCTGATAATAATCATAATAAGAAACAAAATAACAGACCTTATTTTCGGGGAAAAAATTCTTATACTCCCGATAGAGTTGGGCTGCTAAAATTTTATTTGGAGATATAACCAAAACCGGCTTGTTTATCTGGGAAATGACATTTGCCATTGTAAAGGTCTTTCCCGAACCAGTCACGCCCAAAAGAGTGGTAAATCTATTACCCTTGAGAAAACTCTCTGTCAACTGCCTTATTGCCTTTTCTTGGTCTCCTTTAGGCCTAAATTTAGAAACCAACCTAAAAGCCATAAATTACAAGCAAACCAAAACTCCCCTCCCTTTTGGTTCCTAAGAGGGTCTATAAGTAAATCCGAATCTCGAATATCGAAATCCGAAACCCCATAGTATAACTCGCTTCGCTCGTTAACTACGGGGCGAGCAAATTCTAAATTTTGGGATCTGCCTGCCCCGAAGGAAGCCGAAGGATTTCCTTTGGGGTTTCGAAATTCGGATTTCGAATTTCGGATTTTTCTCCTTGGATATTGGACAGAAGTTATTATACATTTTATTATAAGAAAGTGTCAATCTTTGTTGGACTGCCTAAAATCTAACCAAAAGCAAATGTGCAAGGTCGGACCTTGCACATTTCTTATTCCTTTTATCTATATCCCTCTTTCAGGATTTATTCTTTTTTCCTTTTTATAATCTTCCTTTTTTTAGACAGCAAAAAGATGATTGAGATAACAATAATTAAGAGGAATAAAATTCCCGCCCAGGTTCGTCCTGTGCCCAGCGCTATTGTACTACCGATGGACGCCAACAAAGATTTCCTATGCTTGCTTCCTTTGATTTCGTTAATAATTTCTTTGTTGACCTTTGGTCTCTTTGCCGAAGCAATACAGGCTGAATCATTTAGACATTGGATTTGCTCTTCTATATCACATCCCGCTGGATTGCAATTTCTATTCCTAACCTGCAATCTCTGGGTGTCAAGACAACCCCCTTCTCCACAACCCTTACTCTGCCAAGAAGACCAACTTCCACAAACACAGGGCTTAACACCTGGTTTTTGCCCTTCTTCTCTACTCACAGGTGCTTTAGGAATTACTATCTCATAATTTCCTCCAACAAAAGCAGAAGAAACAGATACCCCTTCTCCTATGATATCAACATTTCTAAAGCCGACACTTGCCTTACCAATCGTATTTGCCTTAACTCTAATAGTAAATAATGTCTTTTCTTGGGTTGTACAGCCGGGAATACCAAGTAAAAAGTAAAAACTATTGCTAAAAGAAGGCGGCGTTTGGGAAATAATCCCATCTGCTACATCTACTTTCTGGGCCACAAGTTTAGATAACACCAATTGACCCTCAACAGCGCAAACTTTTTGACCACCTGGATTAACCTTAACCGCTAAATCAAAATTATCTCCAACATTTTTAGTTAAATTGGCAGGAAAAACAAATACCGACGGACTATCTTGAGCCAGGACTATCTGATTCCCGAAAATTAAAGCCCCAACAATCCCTAAAATTAAAATTGTAATTTTATTTTTTCTCATAGTTTTTATTTGGTCCAATTAACCATCAATAAAGAAAAATCATATTTATCAACCTTCCCGTCTTTGTTTAAGTCGGAGAAAATGTTTAAGCCAGTTTTACCCCATTCAGCCATCATTAAGGCAAAATCGTATTTATCAACTTTTCCGTCATCGTTTATATCTCCAGTAATCCTTGGGTTTAAAGTAGTAAAAGTCCTATCACCGGCACTTCTAATATTTCCAGCAGAATCTCTTGATTTTATTTGAAAGTGATAGGTAGTGCCTGGGGTAAGCCCAGTTATAGTAATGGAATGAGAAGTTGTATAGGTTGTTGTTTTAATTTCTTTTCCATAATCAGTAGTTGTTCCATAAAGAATCCAAGAAATAGATGGTTCACTTGTTTTCCAATTAATCTCACCTGTAGTTCTACTCGCTTTGATATTTATATCACTGATTAAGGGAGCGGTCGTATCATTAACTGTAGTTCCACCGCCACCTGCAGTCCCGCCACCACCAGTAGTTCCACCGCCAGTAGATACTGGCGACCCAAAAACTGCATAAGGTGTATGAGCAGAAGAGATATTAAAAGTAACTGTATTAGCGGATTTGTCTATGGTAAAGGGCTCAATAGCCACCCAAGAGGTTCCATCAAACTTATAGGGCGCTATGCTGTCTTCATCAATTCCTGTATCATCATATTTCATTGTTACTTTAATATCTACATTATCTCCGGCACTCACTTTAATCTCATAGCCGTCGTTCAATAAATTCTTTCCAGAAATAACCGCTGTTGCTCCGGTAAAAAAATCTGTTCCTAACTTTTCAATTTTCTCTATCACAGCATTGGTGCTGGCCGAAGATTCCAGAGAAATAGTTAAACTATCTCCCATTTTAATTTCTGTTGGGGTTTCTGGAACAATAACCACTGTTGTGCTGGTAATAACCTCGCTTTTTTCTATGGTACCTGCCTCAACATCCTGAAGAGAGAAATCTAACCTTTTAGAAGCACCGTTTTCAAAAGTAGAAGTTACATTCGTATCTAAACCGTTGATAAAAAAATGAATGGTTTTGCCTTGGCGAGTCCCTTCTTCCGGGTCAGTGACAAAACACAAAATCGGATTATAGCCGTATTTCCCATCTTTAACCGGACAAGTAGCAACTATTTTGCCGTCAATTTTCGCTTCCACCAAAGTGCCATCTGGCGCCGGCTGTTTGTCATTACCAAAACTAACAGTTCCGTAAAACTGATTCGGAACACCGGGATATGCCAAAGTACCAGCCGCTGAAACTAAGCCGAATCCAGTTATTATTACTATGATTAAATCTTTAATTGACAATTTCATAACTGTTCTATTCTGAAATAGAAACACGCCTAGACAATTTTGTCCACCTAAATTTGTACCTTTTCTAACCCTTCCATTTTAATCGTTTATGGTTGAATCGCTTATGGTTCAGGTTTGCTCCCAAAACTATACTTCGCCGCCTTAGTCATAAATATCCAGTAGCCCACACCTGGTTCCATGGTATAAATCGGTGTTATGGGTTGCAATGTACCTTTCTCGAAGGTAATTAAGTCGTTAGGGCTACCAGTCCAACTGCCGGCAAGTTTAGACAAAGCATGTTCTATATCCATACTCTCTGTATTAGGAAGCTGATAATATCCAATCAAATTCCAACCGTCACCTAATTGCACTTGAGGAAGAGACGAAGGCATCTCATCACTATTAGAAGGCACTAACTGTTCATAAAGCGTTCCACTACCTGTTAGTGAAGTTGATTCCTTAGCTTTCACCCAATATCCATGCCCCGCCTCTATCGAAGAAATAGTATCATTATCCTCTCCATCTGGAGTATAAACAGACCATTCTCCGCTAAAACCATCATACGTCCAGATGCTTTCAATTTTGTCCTTCGCATTCCCTAATGTTCCCTCAACATCGCGCCAAGTAGTTGGAGTTACAGGGAAAGAGATTAAATTCCATCCAGTTAAAAGTGAAATCTCATAACGAGTTGCTGTGGTAAATGTCCAATTATCATAAGGAGAAGAAATTACGAGTTCATTTCCTGACATATCAATCACTCCTGTCAAAACAACGGTAAATTTTGAATTGGATGCTAAATTATTTGTTGGTATAAAAGTAACCTTGTAATTATCTTCCATATCAGGTTCTACCGTTCCACTAATTGAATTACCATCTCCATCAGTAATGGTAATACAAGATGACCAATCGCCATTAGAGCATTGGACTGGTTCACTGAAATTAATTTCGATATTTGTAGCCGGGTCTATGCCTACCGAAGACGGTGTTGGGGTTCCGCCAGTAATATAAGGTGCCACTGTATCAACAGTAAAGGAAATTTCATAATCATCAGAATTAACAGGCTCGCCATCAATATTGGATTTACATCTTACATAATATGTATGCTCTCCTTCTGCAAGGTTGCTTAAATCAACAGAATGAGATGTTCCATCAGTAGTTGTAAATGTTCCTGTCATTGAATTATAATCTGTTCCTCCTGTTTCGCTATACCTACAAGTTGCTGGTCTATCTGTTTTTAAGGAAAGTGTTAGAGTATCTGTGTAAGTATCTTTGTTTACATAACCAGTTGGTTGTCCATTTTCCCTTACTGGTGCAGAATCCTTGCTTGCTTTTAACCATGGCTCGTAATCAACATTTTCACTTACAGAATCACAATCTGCATTTCCTGGGCCTTCTGGACATCCCCACCAGTTGAATTCTGCGTTAACGTCGTTGTTACCATCATAATCCTGCACCCCATATTCCGTGTTGCCGTAGATGTTGTTGAAATGGATGTCAACATTTTGGGATGGTGGATAGGAACTGTGGCTAACATAAATTCCTTTATTGCAGTTGGTAATATTGAATCCAGTTATGTTTACGTTATTGACCCCACCACGAATATAGATACCCCACGCATATAACGCACCAGCTGGTGTTGTGTCATCTGTATCGACTATATTATAGACACTCCCTCCAGAAAAGGTGGCATTCTCAATGGCGTTGGTATCTCCTGCTTGAAGGTAAAGGCCTCGAGCGAAATAGGTGGCTTTGATGTCATGTATCGTCAGGTTGGTAAAGGTGTTATCGTTGCTGGGGTGCGTACCTGCATTATCACCTTCCCAGTAAATGCCATAGGAAACACCCCAATCTCCTGCTGTTTCTATGTCGTATATGGTGATATCCTCGAAGGTGTTGTTGCTATTACCTCCAGAAGCATATTCCTGGATGTCAATGCCCTTGACCGTCCCATTTTCTTTAGTGGTTCCTCCTGCGTAGGGCAGAGCTCTGTTAGTGTGGATGGTGATATTGCTAAATGTACAGTTGTGAACAGCCATAAGCTCAAGCCCGACCGTCCCAAAATCACTGATGATAAGGTTGCTCAACTTGTTACCTTTTCCAGATACCTGGCCCACCGCTGTATAAGCATTCTTTATTGTGAAACCATCAAAGGTTATGTTATTGCTTACTATCTTGACACCACTAGCCGCACATCCATCTGCACCACCCATATCACAATCTATGATTGTGTTTTCTGGTCCCTCACTTGACTTGATAGTTAGCCCACCTGCGTCTTCAGCAAACCAAGGAACTTCAACTGCGACTCCTCCTCCAGGACCATGCTCATGTGTTTCATGATACGTCCCTGGTGCCACGATGATGGTATCTCCTTCACTTGCAGCATCTATAGCTGCTTGAATGCTTGTGAAATCAGGATTATTTTCTTCGTCATCGTCAACTGTTAATGTATTATCCAAATCAACCACAAATGAAACACCCTCAGAAACTGAATTTCCTGCGGCATCTGTTACATTTACTGTTATTGTGTGTCTGCCGTCTGATAGGTCTGTTACTACTGTACTTGCCTTTGTTCCACTTGTGCAAGAAATAGAAACATCTGTATCATCATCAACTTTGTAAGAGCATGTTAAATCTGTACCTGGTGTGGGATCAGTTGGCGTGAACTCTAACTCAACACTTCCTGTTTCTCCTGTTGATTTGTAAACAGTATTTTGTGGAGATGAAATTGTAACAGTTGGATTTTGTGTATCAACTGTTATTGTGTAAGTGGTTAATTCTTCGCTCTTTAAATTTCCTGCCCTATCTTCCATCTTTACTTTTATTTTATATTCTCCGTCAGACACAATATTGCTATTCTTATCTTTTCCATCCCATGGTTTTGTAACTGTTGCTGAATAATCTGTTTGTGTAAACCATTTTTTAGCAGTATCATCATTACATGTTTCGTCGATGGAACAGATATATATCCTATTAAATTTCACTTCTTCATCAGTATTTATTGTTATTTCAACGCTTGCTGAATTTGGATTAAATACAACACTCTCTGCTTCGCTATTTAATGTGTAACCGCTAATTGAAGGTGGAATCTTATCAACCTTAATTTCCGCACTACCACTGACCTCATTACCAGCATTATCAACTACTTTCCAACAAGCAGTTGAATGTTGAGAAACTATAATTGTTCCTTCACTATAAGGAGTACTGGGAGTGCAAGTTTGACCGTAAGGAACAACATTTAAATAAGCATTAGCAACATCGCTTCCACCTTCATCATCATAAGTTAAACTAATTTCCGCATCTGTATTTTGCCAATCTGTTAGAGCATCAATTCCATCTGTTATATCATCAGATAAAGTGGCATTTGGATCAGTTTGGTCAACTTTAAATTCTACTGGGCTGCTTACCGCTCCATTACCAGCATTATCTTCTGCATAAGCACAAACCCAGGAATGGGAGATGATATCTTGCGGACTATCTAATGTATAATCGTCTGGATTAGTAGGACATTGATTATCGGTAGGTTGAGTATCAGAAATATAAAGTTTGTAACTTGCTTCGTTGCAACCACTTAATCCATCTTGACAACTAACGCTTGCTGTTTGTGTTTCTTTTGTCCAATCTGAAGGAGCTCCCAAAACGCTGACTGTTGGCGCAGTTTTGTCAATTTTAATCTCCCTTGAAACCGTATCCTGAACATTTCCAGCATTATCCTTTGAAGCATATCTGAAATAAGTTGTCCCTTCAGTTGAAATTGTTACAGGTCCTGTATAAGAAGACGCTGTATCTGATGTTGGATCGCAAACATTTGAACCATCATCAGTACAATATCTTGTCCAAGCAAGTCCTGAACTCGGCTCAGGGTCGGATGGAGTTAAGGTAATTGTTTGGTCAGTTTTCTGCCATACTCCATCTTTTTCTCCGTAATTATCAAAAGTAGTAGGATCTTGCGTATCAATAATATAACCAGTCAAACTACTATCGCTCGCAGAATTGCCAACATTATCGCTGGCAGAAATTGTAAATGTGTAGGTGCCATCAGCTAAAGGAGAAGTAAATGTATAAGAGCAAGAACCATCTGAACAGGTTGGAGTATAGGTATTGCTTCCATCTGAAATTTGAACTGATTCAGATTTTACTCCACTCTTGTCATCAGAAATACCAAAAGTAATTGTTGGAGTGTTATCATTGCTTGGGCTTGAGGGATCAATTGAAGGATTTGAAATTGTTGGTCCGGCAGTATCTGGACTTACTGCTACAGCACTCCCTTCATCTGAATTTCCGAGATTGTCTATTGCCCTAAAGTTAATTGAATTAGCGCCAGAAGTATCAACATTTTCTGCCTTGCAAATGTTGTTTTGAGGATCATAAGTTGCGGAATTCCAAGTTGGATTAGCATCATCAGCATTTAAGGTATATTCACAACTCGCAACTCCGGAGCCATCTCCATCACTTACTGGGGCAGAAATGGTAGAAAGCCCGGAAACATAATTTGTCTCATCGTCACTATAAAATGGTTCAATAAGAATCGCGCCAACTGTTGGTGGAGTATCATCAACATAAACCTCCAAAGTTTTAACAGGCGTTTCTACATTTCCTACCTTGTCTTCGCTCCAATAAGTAATTGTATGAGAACCTTCGCTAGAGATTGTTATTGGATTAGATTCAGAATAAGTCTGCTCACTTCCGTCATCTATTTTGTAATAAGTTGCATCAACTCCTGAACCTGTTTCTCCATCACTACCCTCTAAAGTAATTTGAGTATCGGAAGTTATATAAGTAGTAGTGTCTGTTTCATATTTTGGTGTTCCCACAGTTGCTGAAGTTTCAGGTGCCTTTTTATCAATTTTAATAACTCCTGAAGTTTTAGTTTCTTCTGTATTATCAACATTATCAATGGAATAGTACTTTATTGTATGCTTGCAAACAGAACCTGCCGAGCAAGTTATGGAAACACTATTTCCTGTTTGTTCGCTGCCACAATTTTCTCCGTTTTCGTCACAGATTTGATATTTTGTTTCTTTACAGCCAGAACCTGTACCGTCATTGCAAGTTAAAGTAACGGTAACATTATAATTGACCCAATCACCTGGAATACCTATTGCTTGAGTTGTTGGTGGAGTAACATCGACTGTTGTTTTTGCACTTGTATCGTTAGTATACTCGTATCCTCCATTCGTATCTTTAGTTACAACTACCCAATTATACTGAACGTCATTTTCCAAATCTGGAGAAGTTGCGGAAAAAGAAATTTGGACATAACTACCCGAACCTAATACTGAACCACCAAAGGGATCGGTTATGCAAACTGCTTGAGAAGAATTTGAACTTGCATCTTTTGTCCATCCTGTAGGGCAAGATATAGTATCGGTATTTATTAAAAAAGCAGAATCTGTAGGAGTCTTTATTGTAATTTTATAAATCGCATCATTCCCATTATTCGCCACCGTAAAAGTATATGTCTCCGGCACTCCTCCTTTGACATATTGAGGTGAGACGGTCACGCTTGCCGTATGCTCGGCTAAAGCCGTGCCGGCGCTAAAAATAAAAAAACCGCTGACAATTAAAGTTGCGGTTAAAATGACAGAAAAACACCTTTTTAAATTGCTTGTAGAGATACACTCTCTCATATTTTTGGTATTAATTAATTATTAATTCACCTATTTAAGAAATTAATAATTAATTAAGTTTTTGAAACGGCCCGACCATTGCCGTTTTCTGGTTTGCTGTATGTCGGATTTTACAATAATATAGATTTGTTTGTCAAGTCCCCATTTTCGTTGTACCCCGGCAATAGGTAACATAAATTCGCAATTCGTTAATCGGTTAATTGGTAATTAAGACCTACGGACAAAGGTGATGAGGGTCTGGGCGTTTTTGGGAGCGTATCCAAAAGCGTCGTTGTTGAAATAAACAAAGACATCCCTGTCTTGCCGCCAGGTTTTTATTTTTAGGGCTAAATCCTCCAGTTCTTTTTTTGAGTATTCTGAAGAAAACAGCGCCTTAGGACCATGCATCCTCACATAGACAAAATCAGCCAGTTCGGGCCTCTCAATTTTTTTCCATCTTGAAGAATCGGATATCACCAGTGCTGTCTTGTATTTTTTAAGAAGGCGAAAAAAATCTCTGTCTTCAAACGAGGAATTTCTAACCTCAATCGCTAGCCGAATCTCTTTTTTGGCAGAAGAAATTAAAATCCGCTCAAGTCGTTTTTTTGTCTCCTTTCCACAGGTAAAACTGGGCGGAAACTGCAAAAGGACAACTCCCAGTTTTTCCTTCAGTTCTTTGGCTCCCTTAAGAAAGTTCTCCCAGGAAGCAAGCACTCCTTTTAACCGCTTGATATGGGTGACAAATCGACTCGCCTTAACCGCAAAAACAAAATCGGGAGTTGTCTCCCGATACCATTTCCGATAGGTCTGGGGTTTGGGCGAATGGTAAAACGAGTAGTTTATTTCAACTGTTTTGAAGTGTTGGGAAAAATATTTTAACCTGTCCGCGGAAGGCAGGTCATTAGGATAAAAATCGCCTTGCCAGTGGGGATAGGTCCAGCCCGATGTCCCAATAAACACCTTTCCCAAAGAGGTCATAATAGGACTAACTGTACTTTATTTCCTTGATTTTGTATATTACCTGCAGGGGTGAGGACACGCAAACCTCATCGCCTACCCTATGTCCTAACAGCGCCCGTCCTACCGGTGATTCATTGCTGATTTTGCCTAAAATCGGATTTGCCTCCAATGTGCCCACAATCTCAAATCGGTCTGTCTGTCCATCAATCTCAACCACAACCTTTGCCCCCAGGTCTATCACATCCCGTTTATTACGGGGAGGGGGAGTTATAATCTGAGCATGCTTAAATATATTTTCAAGTTCCTCCAATCGGCTTTCCAATATATTAAATTCTTCCTTAAAAGAAAGATATTCTGGGTTAACATCCTCTGAATGGAGAATTTTGGGAATTCCTGCCTTGAGTTTTGAACTCCTAATTTTCTTTAATCTTTCGTACTCCTTCTTCAACTTTCTCAATCCCTGTTTGGTTAAATAAAAACTTTGAGCCATTTATTTAAGCAAAACCCCCTGCGGTGATTCAGGAGGTTTGTGATAGTTGATATATTATTTATTTTTTAACACCTTCTTCTCCTGCTATCACCACCTCCTGAAAATTGTTTGACGCCAGTAATCCACATTGTCCCGACAAGCAAGTGTCGGGCTGGAAAACAGAAATATGTTTTATTTCTCTCAATCATAGTTTTTATTTGTTATGAAATTATAGCAAATCAAGGTCCTTTGTCAAGTGGCTCGAAGGACTTTGTCGAGGTTTGACCTCGACCCATTTATTCAAATCTCAAATCTCAAAAATCAATTTCCAAATTCCAAATTCCAATTTCCAATTAAATTCCAATACTCAATGACCGAATGACCAAAACAACATTCAAGCGTAAAACGTAAAGCGCAAAAGGCAAAGCTACAGCGTAAAACTTAAAGCTAAAAAAGAAGAAAGTTTCGCTTTTCGCTTTAAGTTGTATTTTGCGTTTTGCGCTTTGAGCTTTGCGCTTAAAGCTTGAATTTTTAGGCTATTTGCTTACCCAAGGTAAGCAGCGCCCTATTTATGTTGGTTATTTTACCGGTAGTTCAATGTAAAATGTGGCGCCCTTGTTTGGTCCTTCGGACTCAACCCAGAGTTTGCCCTTGTGTTCCTTGACAACCAGATTGGCAAAATAAAGAGCCAGACCTTTGCCTGTGCCGTGAATCCTTTTTGCTCTTTCTGTTCTTTGGAAGGCAAACCTTCCAATATAGTCAATGTTTTCTTTGGCTATGCCAATGCCGTTGTCTTTGAAGGATAAAAGAATCCTATTATGGTCTTTTTTCTTAATAGAGACCTCTACCCTTCCTCTTCCTCTGGGGCTATATTTTATAGCATTGTCAATGATGGCAAAAATAGAAAGGCCCAACTGGGCTTTGTCAACCTCTGCCTGGGGGATGTCTTTTTCAAACCTGGTAATTATCTTAACCCCTTTTGCCTGGGCTTCAATTTTTAGTTTCTCTATCTGCTCTTTAATCAACTGGCAGATGTCTGTTCTTTCCTTTTTCAAGAGCGCCCTTCCGGCTTCAAACTGGGAGACAGAGAGATAAAGATTGGCAAGTTCAATTGATTGATTGACCTGGGACATAATCACCTCCAGGGCGTGTTTCTGCTCTTTGTTGATGGGTCCGTAGCCGCCGCTCAAGAGAACCGAGGCAAAGTTCTTGATGTTTGATAGGGGTGTTCTTGTGTGGTGCTGGCCTGTCAGAAACATCTGGTTTCTAATCTGGTTGAGGTGCTGAAGTTCGTGGGCAATCCTCTCTGCCCTTTGTCTTAACTTTCTCTCCTTCTCGGCTATCTCCTCGGCTACCTGCCGCCTTCTCTCCTGCCTCTGCATGGCTATAATCAGATAATAGGCAAACAGCAAAAAGAAAAAAAGAGTAAAAAAAGAGGATACCCTCCAGAGAAATGTCGGGGCAAAAATTATCTCCAAAAATAAAACTATAGATACCACTACCGCCAATAACTCCGTTAAAACAATCTTAATTCCAAATAACTGCTGTTTAACAATGGCATAGGCGGTAAAGGCGAGAAGGAAAATGGCTGAATGATTACCAATACAAGCATATCGCGCTTGCCCCTCTAATAAAGGTAAAATGATATTAAAAATAGAATTTATAAAAATAAAAATTGCGAGACCAATTAAAAAATATTGGGATTTGAGCTTTTCCTCCTTAGAAAGTTTTAAATATTTCCTAAGGAAAGTTAGGATAATAAACAATAGAAGGAGAGATATTAAACCGAGATAAATAAACCTTCCCTCTCCTAAGATAGGAATATTTTTCCCCGCTATTACTTTTACGTCTCTTACCATTCTACTACTAAACGCAAAAAAGAAGAGAAAAAAACAAATTCCGAGAATAGATTTATCAAAAATTGAAGATGTTTTTTCTTCTTTGGGAAAATATTTGAGAAAAAAATAAAACGGGATATAAAAAAGTGCAACTATGCCATAAGCTAATTTAACTAAAATTAAAGATATATCTAAAGGTAGAATGCTTTTAAGATAACAAAGAATAGTCCATAAAAGGAGGAAGAAGGTTAGTAAAGAAAATTGTTGGTTGATTTTGGATCCTTTGTTGCTTCTATAAACCCAAAAACCCAACCATATATTAAGGGCAACAATTAGGGTAACAACAATATAATTTTCATCAACAAAAGAAAGAGAGCTCATTGTCGGCATTTAAAGTTTACACTTTTAAATGTTTGACACTTAGGCTTAAAATTAATAATTTTTCTAATCCAGAAAGATATTTTCTAACATCTATTTCAGTTGTTTTGTTTATCTCGCGGTAATTTTCGTCCCACTTTTTTAAAAGATCTTTTTCAATCCTAGAATTTCTAACTTGTTTTATTATATCCAGAATATTTTTACTCTTCAATTCATCTATATTTAAAATATCTAGATCAATTGCATAGGCAAATATTCCACTGGCAAAATCCTCTTCCTGTTCTTCTTTTTCCCATGTCCCGACCCAATTTCCATTTCTAGTCATTTCTTGAGCATGCCAAACAATTTTTCTTACCTTTCGAAATTTTTGAATCATATTTCTAGAAGAGCACATGAAATCGAGTATAAAGTATACTAATATCTGTACACTACATATATTACAAGAAAGACATAATTGACAATCTGTTTTGTTAATTAAGTAGCAATTTTTGTTAATAAAATAATTGTATCTCATTCCATTTAGAAATTGTCCGATGTTACATTCTAACAGTGGATAAAATTCTTTATACCGAGGTAATTTTTTAATTCTCTCTCTCATCTTTCGCCATACCTTTTTTGTAAATTTTAGATACCTTTTTTCTTTCTGGTTTAGTTGTGCAAATTTTATATTAGTGTCTCGAAAAGGGATTTTAAATACTTGAGATAATAATTCCTCGCTTTTCATTTTGTCAACTATATCATCTACTAAGATGATAAACATAGAAAACAAGAATTTAGTATCCCGAAGAAACTTTAGATTTTTTTTCAATACAATAGGAATCCTAATCATTTCGGAAGCAATAAATAATTGCTTCCATGCAAGATTGTTTCTCTCCCCCATCTTCTCATACTCACTTACCCATTTTTGAAGTCCTGGCGGTAATTTTATCGCTTGAATTGCCTCAATTTCTTTTTTAATCCTTTTTGGTGTCAATTTCTTTAAAATCCTTGAAATAACTGGATATTTTTTCTCGTCTTTTTTTGTAAATCCGTAATATTCAAATAGGTTTTTGAAGTTTTCTTTTTTTATTTTTTTCATTGGACGCTTTATCTCCTATTTCCCCAAAATTAAAAAACTCCCAAAATGGGAGTTCCGCGACCTTTAATTTAATAGCTTACTGCAAAAGTCCTAAACAAAGACAATAATCTCCGTTCTATCTCCGAAACCTGAAAACTAAATCCCAAAAGCCCGCTTCCCTCTCTTCTGTCTTGACCTACCATTGCTTTTCTCATACTCGTTATTCTTATTTATCTTTTCTTCCGTCTTTCCTACCCTTGTCCTTGCCCTATCTCTCTCTACTATCTACTATACTATTATACCTACTAATGTCAACCTCTACCAACCCCACTCCAGAATAAATCTTACACGGTCTGACCGTGCACCGAAATTAGGTGAAAATTCCAATATCCAATTCCCAAATTCCAATTAATATTCAAATTCCAATGACCAAATTCTCAATTAATAAAATTGT
Organism: uncultured Candidatus Saccharibacteria bacterium; assembly: GCA_964591195.1. GTDB lineage: Bacteria > Patescibacteriota > Minisyncoccia > Minisyncoccales > JAGGSE01 > JAGGSE01. The sequence continues at coordinate 4,226 of CAZPZY010000007.1, read as the reverse complement.
TTTGGTCATTTGGTAATTCGGTAATTGGAATTTAATTGAAAATTGGAAATTGGAATTTGGAAATTGAATTGAATGGGGCGTTGCTTACCCAGGGTAAGCGATAACATTTCAAAAACCCATAGAGATTATGTAATACGAGCCTAAAATCCACAATAACCACATTCCGCATAATCCAATTCCTATTATAGCTAAATTTTGTTTTGCCGATTTTAACCCTATTATTCCAAGAAAGAATCCAACTATAAATAAAGGTATCGATGGTATTGTGCCATATTCAACAATAATTGCTCCAAGTGGAGATGGTATTAACGCTGTTATTATAAAGAGAAGTGTAGGAATAAAGCCAATTGAAAAAGAAACAACAGCTGCTTTATTCTTTAAATTAGAACGAGTTTTTAGAATATCTAAATAATTTTTCATACTTTTTATTACAATACTCTTCCGATGCTTCTTATTCTAAATTAGCAAATTTTATTGCTAATTGGGAATATGACCAGGAATGAGATAATCTGGTAATTGCTTTGTCTGGTCTTTTTCTTTCTAATTCCTTGTTGGCTTGGGTTAGTTGTCTTTCTGCTTTTTCAATCAAGGGGTTTATTACCTTTTTAAGTTTAGGATCTTGGACCTCTGTATTCTTGGCTTCAAAGAGAGATACCTTGGCTAAAAGGAAATCCGCTTTTACCAATTTTTCAATTGCCTTGTCAAAGGCAGTTTTAAGTTCATCTGGGTTTCTCTTAAATTTAATCAATTTAACCTCATTCATCATTAATCTCACCCCTATCTTCTCATAATGGAAGACAAGCATTCCTGATCTTGGGCGCTTTGATTTTTTAATTTTCTCTAAACACTTCCCTTTATCAAAGAAGAGCAAATGGGAGGCATCCTGCCAGAGGTCTTCATTCAAACTCTGATTTAGAAACCAGATAATTCTATCAATCCTTTTGTCAATTTTTATATTCCCTGTTTTAACTGATTTTAGGTCTGAGACGACTTCTTGCTTAAGAGTCCTGGCACTTTTTATCTTGACTGAGGTAGTAGCTAAATCTGAAAATTGGCCATCGCTTACCTCTAACCTTAAGACCCCATCATAATCATTATTAAAGATATGTTCTACCTTTGGGTTGTCTGACCAATCAGTATCCCAGTTTCCATCTGAGTCAAAGTCCCAGCGATATTCTAAAGGATCATTATTTGGGTCAGAAGAACCTGAGGCATCAAGGACTATGGGTAATCCAGCATAGCCCTGATAGGGTCCATTGGCATTGGCTATTGGTGGTAGGTTCACTGCGCCGCCTCCATTTTCAAGTCCTAGAACAAGATAATAATCTTTTCCCTCATAATTGGTAATGGTAAGGGTCATTCCCTCAATTGTCTTTCCCAGCCCAAGAATAACCCTTCCTGGACATCTTGGATTTATTTCTTCCAAAGACTTGGCTTGGGGGCAGACATAAACTGAAAACTGATTGGAAACTTGAGGGCCTTCCTGGCTTTCCAAATTCTCTGCCTGGGAAGAATGAGAAAGAGAAAGGGCAAGAGTAAGAACAAGGGTTGAAATCAGGAAGACAAGGATTGGGATTTTTGATGGTTTTGGCATAGTTTGTTTTAGGTTTCACATCGCTCCTGTGGTAAGTCTCGCTCCTGTGGTAAGTCCAAGTATTGCCCAACCAATAAAGATAGAAAAGATCAAATTGATTACGTTAAGAACAATAGCGAAAATTGCCAGATTTTGTTTTGTGGACTCGTAAGCCTTGTTTGCTAAAAAAATGCCAAGGGGTGAGAGAAAGAAAAAAATTAGAAAGGCACCCTCTATTAAAATGCCAAAAATAAAACTCAAAAAAAACGGGACATCCTTATTGTAAGCAATTGTTTTATAAATCTTGCAAATTTTGACAGTAAGTGTGTAATAATCTACTCCGCCGTGATACAAACATGAAAAATTAAAGATTAAGGAAATAATCCCTATTATCCCTACTATAAGTGAGATGACTAGTTTTAAATTTAAAATTTTCTGGCTCATTTTTTTGGTATAAACAAAATCTTTGACCTTTCAATGACCTCTGGCCATTCTGGCATATAAAGCAAAGATTTTTTCTTTTCCAAATCAACATCCACTTTTAGTAAATCTTTTTTTCCTTACTTTTAATTTCTTCATTGCGTTGTTACAATAACTCCTATTACTGCTAAATAATATATTAATAGGCTAAAAAACGTTATCATACATATAATAACCCCCATAATCGCTATTATTTTCTTTGTTATCTTTTTCTCAAATTTTAAGCTAGTTATCCCTAAAATTAAGCCAAAGAAGGAAAGAAAAGTAAAGAAGAGAAAATATAAGCCGTTCTCTAATAATTTAATGAACCACAACGGCCGATTAAAGTAATGAAGAATACCACCCCACGTTAACCACCCTCCTACAAAACTAATTATTCCCATAATTACCGAAAGAAGGCTTCCTTTTTGAAGAATTTTTTTTATCTGTTGCATAATTTCATTTTTTAATACTTATTTTGGGATAAATAAGATTTTTTCACCAATTTCTTTTGGCCACTGCGACATATATAAAATTGATTTTTTCTTATCAACATCGGTATCAAAAATCATTTCTGAAAGATCAATATCTCCATCTGGTTTGTCAAAATCTATTATAATTTGTCCAATTGGCTGAGAAAACTCAGCCTTTATTCCTTAAAATTTTAAACAAATAGAAAGTAATACAGTGGGAATAATAAACCAATTAGGCACAGAATAATCCCCGCTATGGCAAAATTCCTTTTTGTGGACTTAAGACCGAGGACGCCGAGAATTAATCCAATAATAGCTGGAATTCCCAAAAGGAAAATAACATTAATAAAAAAAATAGGCACCGCTGGATATATACGACGAAGTAATTCAAAAAATACAGCAAATATAATTGTCAAAGGCCCGCTAAAAATACCACAAATAAAAGAAATGATGGCTTTTGTTTTTGAATTCAATTTAGATTGTAAAGTATTAGGATTTCTCATTTTAATATTTTTTATTATCTTCCAATCTTAAATTTTTAATATTATTTTTCCTTAATAGGAATAAAAAGAATTTTTGGCTTCTCTATCTCTCTTGGCCAATTTGGCATATATAGAATAGATTTATTTTTTTCTATATCTGTATCCGCTACCATATTAGTTAAGTCTATATCTTCCGTAGCCTGCTCAAAATGTACTGTGATTAATCCAACTGGTTGGGGTTCGGAATGTTTGACTTTAATAAAAACCGTATCCTTAACAGTTCGTCCAAATTTAGTTAGTTTTTCTCCAAGAGTAGTTGAAATTAATTCTATATCTTCTTTAACTCCTTTAAGAAATTTTGGAATAATCCCTGCTATTACTCTTATTCTCTGAGTAATGCTTTCTTTTATATTAGACCTTTCTTTGTCAATCGCAATTAATTTAACTTCATAAGTTTTTGGTACTTCTGGAAAACAATACTCAATTTTTTCTCCCGACCCAATGAGGCTATTGTTAATCTTCCATACTAGCGACGGATTTCTTTTAGTATATGCGTGACCTTTAAAAATCATGCAAGGTTCTCCAGATAGGCTTTTGTAATCAAAATGCATATGTGGATTAAAGGCAATAAATTCTTTTTTTATCTCACCATTTGTATTTGTTTCCCAATTATTACAATCAATTTGACTCTCACTTAATACTTTAACAATTCTAATTATACCTTTAGGAGTTTCCTCATTTGAACCTACCATTAAAGCTTCAGTAGTAAATATTGGTATATTGCCAATCGAAGAATATTGCCAGTTACCATCCATAAAAAGATCCCAAGGTGAAAACCATCCAGTAACTTCTTTTCCTATTTTTTCAAATCCATGAATATGGCCAGCGAAATTGGCTAATGTCTGAGTATTTTCAAGAATTTGCTTAATTTTGTTTAATTCTTCTTCTTTAAATCCAGAAAGATAAAATTTTCTTTGAAGATTTACTCCTTCTTTCACAAACGGATGATGCGAAAATAAGATCACTGGTTCTCCTTCAAATTCTTCCAACTTCTTTTCCAGCCAATCTAAGGTTTCTTGTTTTTTAACGAAATAAGGACAGGTGGTTCCAGAGGGAACAGAAACAGCGCATTCTTCTCTCCAGGCTACTGCATCAGAACCTACTCCTTTTCCAAAAGGCGCAGGTTCTCTTGAGTTAAAGTCCAAGCCAACAAAGTTTATTTTACCATAATTGAAGACA